>NZ_BAAHAR010000027.1:111610-112676 GCF_054777395.1 Nocardiopsis oceani | reverse complement strand
GTGGGAGTGGACGGTGCACGCTCCTCGTTCCTGGTGATCAGGGTGATAAGAGCCGTATGACGGGAGACTGTCACGTACGGATCTGTGAGGGCCGGGGGGTGAGATTCCCCCCGGCTACTCGGCGGGGCGTGTGGTCGGGGTAGCAAGGGGCCCTTCGGGCCCCGGGCCTGCGGCCCGAAGGGCCGGGCTTCGCCCGGTCCGGCCGTGACCGGCCGGATTCCTGCCCGTCCGCCCGGCTTGATCGGTCAGCGCGTCCCAATCCAGTGACCAGCCAGCGACGAAGGACCCGATCAGGCCGGGCGCATGGCCGGGCGCGTCCCACCGGGCTTTCGGTCAGGGGTGGGCCCCCTTTCCAACGATGATCTTGCCCCCAGCTCAACCCTCGACGGCCGAGGGTGGAGCTGGGGGCAAGATCATCGGGGATGAACCGGTTTCGGACACAGCGGTCATCTTCGCCGGGCCAGTTTCGGACAGCGGGGCTGCCTCCGTGTGGGGCGCCCACCGGGGGCGCCCGCTACCCCCACATGGGGGCGCCTGGGGCGCCGAGCCCCCTCCCGGAAGCACCCGGGCCAGTGAACCCCCTCCCTGGAGGCAATCTCGGCGCCCAAAATGACTCCAACAGGGGGGTTCGATGCCCTGGAACCCACACCCGACCGGGCCACCGGCACCACCCGCACCCGTATGGGCCACCCACCACCGAGCCGCCAGACCGGTGGGACGCGCCCAGCCACCCGCCCGGCCTGCTCGGGCCCTTCGTCGCCCACCGGCCACTAGATTGCGACGCGCCTGCCGACACAACCAGACCCACGGGAAGGAACCCGGCCGGCCACGGCCGGACCGGGCCGCAGGCTCGGAGCAGTTCCCGGCCGAAGGCCGGGGCATCCACAGCCCCGACCACATGCCCCCCGTTTCCTGACTGCCGCCGACCCGCCGTCGCAGCGAAGCGGGTCAAGGTGGAGCGCCACCGACGCGCGAAGCGCTCGATGGCGACGACCTTGACGCGCGCAGCGGAGACGGCCACCATCAAGCGGCAGGAAACGGGGCAACCCGCACCAGCGGGGAACCT
>NZ_BAAHAR010000027.1:0-111516 GCF_054777395.1 Nocardiopsis oceani | reverse complement strand
GCACCTCGCACCAGCGGGGAACCTCGCACCAGCGGGGAACCTCGCACCAGCGGGGAACCTCGCACCAGCGGGGAACCTCGCACCAGCGGGGAACCTCGCACCAGCGGGGAACCTCGCACCAGCGGGGAACCTCGCACCAGCGGGGAACCCCGCACCAGCATCCACCCGCGCTGGACCCCGTGCCCATGGGGACAGGGGCACACCCCAAGGCAGGAGAGTCCAACACCCTTTGCCAGCAGGCTCCAAGGCAACGGTGTTGTTCTGTTCGGTCGGTTCACGTTCCGAGGCTCGCGAAGGGGTACGCATGGCTATCTAGGTTGTTATCCTAACTAGATTGCTTTACCGTCTAGGTAGATCAACTGATCAAGGAGATACCGATGCCTCCCGAACTCGCAGACCCCGCCTTCTCCGCCCCGGCCCTGGTTCTGGTGGGGCTCATCACCGCCTACCTGCTCCTGGTGGAACCCCTATGGGGCAAGCGCATGTTCGAGGTGCTCAAACGGGACCGGGACGCCGATCCGGGCGCCCGGGACGCCGATCCGGGCGCCTACGTGCGCTTCTTCGGTTTCGGGATGGCCGTCTTCTGGGGGCTGACCGGGCTCGCCGCGCTGGCGGTCCTGCTCTCCCCCGGGGCGGCGTGGGCGCACCTGGGGCTGCACGGGGACATCGACTGGGGAACCCTCGCCGGAATCCTCGTCGGGTTCGCGGTCGCCGCGGTGGCCTTCACCCTGTTGGCGCGCCGGAAGGCGGCGCCGGTCTCCCCGACCTTGGACCCCATGCTGCCGCGAACCAGCCGTGAACGCTGGTGCGCTGTGGGCACCTCGGTCACCGCCGGGGTGTGTGAGGAGATCATCTTCCGAGGCCTGCTCATCGCGGTCGGTGTCTCCCTGGGGCTACCGCTGTACGTGGCAGCCGGACTGGCACTGGCGGTCTTCACCTTCGCTCACCTGTACCAGGGTGCGCGGGACATGCTGTTCGTCGGCCTGCTCGGCTTGGCCCTGACCTACCTGTACCTGAGCACCGGCAACCTGATCGTGCCGATCATCGTGCATGTACTGGTCGACCTGCGCGCACTGCTGCTTACCCCCAGGCCCGAGACCCAGAAGTCCGGGCCACCCACCCCTGCGGCTTGAAGGAGCACACATGGATCGACGATCGAGCTGGCTGAAGGGCGTCCTCGACCTTCTGGTGCTGGCCGGGCTGACCGAGGGCGAAAGCTACGGGTACGCCCTGGCCGCGCGGCTGGACGAGGCCGGTTTCGGCCGGATCAAGGGCGGCACCCTCTACCCGGTGCTCAACCGGTTGGAGGAGGCGGGCCTGGTCGCCGCGGAGTTCCGCGCGGCGGAGAAGGGCCCCGGGCGGCGCTACTACCAGCTGACGGAGGAGGGCCGCGAGGTCCTCGCCGAGCAGGGGGCGGCGTGGCTGGAGTTCGACGAATCTGTACGCGGGGTCCTCAGGAAGGGTGGAATCCGATGACCTACCTGGACGAACTGGAAGGCATGCTGCGCGAGCGCGGCGTGGACGACAAGCGGGTCCGGGACACGGTGAACGACCTCGCCGCCTTCGTGGCCGAGAGCGGTGTGGACCCGGCGGAGGAGTTCGGGCCGGTGACCGAGTTCGCCGATGACCTGGTCGGGGAGGAGGCCGAGACCGAGTCCGGGGAACAGACCCTGGTCTGGGCCGCCGACACCTTCGAGGCGCCCGCCCGGCTGAACGAGAAGGGTGCCGAGGGCTGGGAGGTCGACCGGGTGGACCGCTGGGGCCGCTTCGTCAGCCACCGGGGCGAACAGCCCTTGGCCTGGGAGTACCGGCAGGAGGTAGCCCCCGGGCGCAGGGAGCGCGAGCGCCTGCTGGCACGCATCGGACCGGAGGGGTGGGAGCCCTGCGGCCACTACTTCACCATGGCCTATTTCAAGCGTTCGCGGTCTGCGCTCGTCGGACCGAGCGCAGAGCTGTCCGAACCGCCGGAGCCGAATCGGCGCCGCTACTTCCTCGGGGTTCCCGGATCGGTGGTCATCACGTTCGCCCTGGCCCTCATGACTGTCGGGCTCGTATCGCTGGGACGGGACCTGTGGGCGGACCTTCCCGAGGGGGACTGGTCCGGCCTCGCGGGTGCCGTGGTCGGCGCTACCGTCGCGGTGGTCGGTGTCTGGCTCGCCTTCAAGGCGGTGGCACGGATCCGCAACCGCTGACGCTCACGGACCCGGGCGCCGGTAAGGGCGCAGGGCTTGGTCGAGGCGGGTGTGCGCCTCGGCCAGCGAGGGACCGTACCAGGTGAGGTCGCGGCCCGACACGCACACGGCGGGGGCGGTGAAGGACTCCGGTCCGTCGTCGGGGCCGAAGGCGTAGGGCTCGTCGGGGAGCACGGCCAATTCGGTCCCGGACTCCTCGGGGGAAGCCCGCGGGTAACGCCCCGGGCGGTCGGCGAACGCGTTGACGGCGCCCAGGCGTTCCAGCAGGTCGTGCGCGAAGGTATCGCCGCCGACGAACATCCACGGGTTTCGCCAGATCGGGACCGCGACCCGGACCCTGTCGGCCGGGGCCGGGGCGCTCCACACCGATTCGGCCTCCGAGAGCCAGCCGGGGGAGGCGTCGGGGGCCACCGCGGAGAGCAGTCGCCGCAGGGACACGAGGGCGTCGGGCACAGTGCGGATGTCGGTGACCCACACCGGGATCCCGGCCTCGCGCAGCTGGCGCACATGCCGTTCCCGGTTCTCCTCGCGGTTGGCCACCACCAGGTCGGGTGCCAGCTCGACGATCCGGCGCACGTGCGGGTTCTTGGTGCCGCGCAGCCGTTCCACCGCGAGGTCCGGCGGATGCGAGCACCACACGGTGGCGCCGACCAGAACCTCGGGGCGGGTGTGCGCGATCGCCTCGGTCAGCGAGGGCACCAGGCACACCACCCGGCGCGGGGGCTGCGGCAGGGTAACGGGGTGGTCCAGGTCGTCGGCCGGGTGGTCCGGCGGAAAGGTGTGCGCTTTCACCCGGGGGTGCGTACGTTCGGAGTTCGGTATAGTCGGCCTCCCTGATGGCGCTTTCAGGTCTAACTCTGACGAGGAGTTGGTGCGGGTGCGGGCGGTTGTCTATACGAGGTACGGGCCTCCCGAAGTCCTCCAAATCCGGGAAGTGGAAAAGCCCGTACCCAAGAGCGGCGAGGTCCTGATCCGGGTGCACGCCGCCACCGTGAACCGGACAGACTGCGGATTCCGGAGCGCGAAGTACTTCGTGTCGCGTTTCTTCACCGGCCTGCTCCGTCCCAAACGCGAAGTGGCGGGAAGCGAGTTCGCGGGGGAGATCGCCGAGGTGGGCGAGGGCGTCACGGAATTCGCGTCGGGTGACGGGGTGCTGGGTTTTGAGGATGTGCGTTCCGGCGCGCACGCGGAGTACATGACCAACGCCGCTGCCGGTTCCCTCGCCGCAATGCCTGAGGGGTTCGGTTACCAGGAGCTGGCCCCGTCGGCGGAGGGCGCGACCTACGCGCTCTGCGATATCAGGGCAGCAGGGGTGGAACCGGGGCAGAAGGTGATGGTCTACGGAGCCTCGGGCGCAATCGGCACGGCCGCCGTGCAGATACTCAAGCACATGGGAGCCGAGGTGACCGCAGTGTGCGGCACCGCGAACGTCGAGCTCGTCCGTTCACTGGGCGCGGACCGGGTCGTCGACTACCAGACCGAGGACTTCACCCGAATCCGGGACAGCTTCGACTTCGTCTTCGACGCGGTCGGCAAGACGTCCTTCGGCGCGTGCAGAAGGCTGCTCGGACCCCGCGGAAAGTACTGTTCCACGGAACTCGGCGCGTTCGGCCAGAATCCGCTGCTGGCGGTCTGGTTCGCGATCACCCGTAGCCGGAGGGTGATTTTCCCGGTTCCCAGGATCAACAAGGAGAACACCGAGTACATCGCGCGGCTGGTGGAATCCGGTGCGTTCAAGCCCGTGGTCGATCGGATCTATGCGTTGGACGAGATTGTGTCGGCCACCAGATATGTGGAAACCGGGCAGAAGGTCGGAAACGTGGTTATCTCGGTATCCGGGGAGGACTGAGTTCCGTCCAGTGCCGCTCACTGGACTTCGGTCAGTGGTCCGAAGTGGTTGCGCGTGTCCTTGATGAGGGAGGCGAGCAGGCTCTCCGTCAGCGGCTTACCGAGCTGCAGGGCGCTGTCCAGTCCCTTCCACGGGGTGAAGGCGAACGACCACACGAGCTTGCTGCCGCCGTCGAAGGGGAGCACGCGGTAGTCCTCGGCGAAGGCGCCGAAGACGGGCAGGGTGCCTTCGGTGGCATAGAAGGACTTGCGGCGTTCCGACTCGTCCCAGTGGAAGAAGCGCTCGCGCATCCGGTAGGCGCCGAGCACGCTCGCCTCGCGTGTGGTGCCTACGCCGTAGGGCGCCTCGGAGGTGTAGTGCACGTCGGGGAGGGCCCGGCACCAGGACAGCGGCCGGGGCGAGGTGAGCCCCGCCCAGACCTCGTCGGGGGATGCGGCGAGTTCGAGTCCCACCCGCCAGCGCATGGGAGCGGAGCCGAAGAAGGTGTCGTCGACGGGGGCGAGCTCGTAGCGGAAAGCGGTCACGAGGGGTCCTGTTCGTCCGGGGGCGCTTCCGGTGAAGGTACCAAGGCCGGCAAAGGCGGCCTTATGGGGGCGGTACGCGCGTACCGCCCCCGTTGCGTGCGGCGGCTTGCTACTCCTTGGTGGCTCCGACCAGCCACGCGATCTTGTGGGCCGTGAGCGACAGCCCACCGCTGTTGCCCAGGTGGACCCCGAACGAGGCAATGAAGGCGAAGTCGTGTTCGCGGCGCTCACAGATCACGTCTTCGACCGCGTAGGCGGAGGCCGGGTTGCGCACCCGGAGGCAGAGCGCGGGCTCGTCCACCACCTCGGCCTGGACTTCGTAGCTGGACAGTTCACTGGCGAGCTTGCCGAGGTGTTCGCGTTCCTCGGAGGGCACGCGGGTCGGCTGCTGTTCGTCGGCCTGTCTCGGCTGGGCCATGGTGGATCCTTTCGTGTCGAGCACGGTGCTTTCCTCGATGCCCTGTGCATAATTGTCACCCAGGGACAAGTTACTAATCCGTACCGTGCTAACGACACGCCGTTACGCCACCCACCTGCCCCGATACATCACCTTGGCGACCGAAACGTCGTCATTGAGCACCATGAGGTCGGCGTCTCCCCCGACCTCGAGGCGTCCGAGCCCGGTCAGGCCGAGCGCTGCAGCAGGGACCGACGACGCCGACCGTACCGCCTCCTCCAACGGCACTCCCACCGCGACCGCGTTGCGCACCGCCTGGGGCAGCACGATGGTGCTGGAGGCGATCGAACCGGTCTCCGCTACCCGGGCTTCACCGTCCTTCACCAGGACCCGCAGCTCACCCAGCGTGTACTCGCCGTCCCCCAGCCCCGTCGCCGCCATCGCGTCCGTCACCAGGGACACCCGGCCCGGGTCGGCCGCGTCGAAAACCAGCTTGGCGGCGCCCGGGTGGACGTGCACGTTGTCCAGGATCAGCTCCACCGTCACCCGCTCATCGCCCAGCACCGCGGCGATCGGCCCCGGGTCCCGGTGGTTCAGGGGGCGCATTGCGTTGTAGACGTGTGTGGCTACTGTCACACCCGCGTCGATCGCCTCGCGGGTCCGCTCGTAGCTGGCCTCGGTGTGCCCGACCGCCGCGACCACCCCGGAGGAACGCGCCGCCCGGATCAGTTCCAGGGCGCCGGGCAGTTCCGGCGCCACGGTGATCATCCGGACATGGCCCCGCCCGGCCTTCAGCCAGGCGTCGAACTCCGCGGTGTCCGGGTCGCGCAGCAGTTCGGGGTCGTGCGCCCCGCACTTGGACCGCGCGATGAACGGGCCCTCCAAGTAGATCCCGGCCAGTTCGCCCGTGTCGCACAGGTCGGCCAGCGCCGAGACCTGGCGGAGCGTGTCCTCGGGGGTGGCCGCGACCAGGCCGCCGACCATGGACGTCACCCCGGCCCTGCGGTTGAAGGCCAGGATCTCCCTTACCCCCTCCGGGTCGGCCTCGGTGAAAGCATGCCCGGTGCCGCCGTGGATGTGCGTGTCGACCAGGCCCGGCGCGACGAGGCCTCCGCCGACGTCGTGCACGTCGCCCGTGCCGGGGTCGCCGGTGCCGAGTCCGGCCACCGCGCCGTTCTCGATCCGAACCCACCCTTCGTGGATGCCGTCGGGGGTCACGACGCGCGCGCCGGTCAGGGTGAGGGGTGTCTGGGCCATGGGTGGGGTTCTCCCTGTGTCTGGGGCCGCCCGAGGTCGGGCGCTGGGCTCCGTGTGTCGTAAATTACATCCGCGTGACCGGGCGGTTCGGAGGGGGTCGTCCGCGCGTCCGCCAGGCCGCGTATGCCCAGCAGAACGGCGTGATCCCGCTCCCTGGGACGGTTGTCCGCGAGGTGGACCGGCCCTCGCGGGGCCGCCGACCCGCGAGGAGAGGTGCCGGCACACATTGACGATAGCGGTCGGGGCGCTTCATTATGGAGGCATGTCCGCCGGTGAGCTGCTTGTCCAGCGCCTGCACGTCGATCTGAGACAGCAGGCGAGCGCGCTCTGTCGTAGCTAGCGCTTTGCGGGGCCCGCGCCCCGCGCCACGGGTATGTCCCGTGCCTCAGTGCCCTTACGCAGACACCGGACGCTCATCTCTCCCTACTGGGTCCCGGACCTCCACCTGGTCCGTGTGAGCACCCCCGCATGAGCCGCCGCACACGAGCCCAGGACGACGAAGTCCCGCTCCGCCCCGGTTCATGGGGAACAACGGTCCTCCTCCGGTGTCAACGATTCCGATCACCGCCCCCCGTGTTCCTTCCGGTCGATCCCGGCTCGCTCTGACCGAACCCAGGAGTTCTTCGCATGACTCGCTTCACCGTGCTCGTCGCCGCTCCCCAGTCCCGCTCCTCCGTGCACACCGCCGCCCTGCGCGCCGCCTCCGAGGTCGCCGCCCGTGCCGGTGTCACGTCGGAGCCCGAGATCATCGACCTCGCCGAAATCGGCGCGGACCTGCTCACCGACTCCGCCCCGTCCGTCACCGACGCCTTGGAGAAGGTCGGCCGGAGCGACGTGCTCCTGGTGGCCTCGCCGCAGGTGCACGGAACCTACACCGGCCTGCTCAAGGTGTTCCTCGACCGGCTGCCAGAGCTGGGCCTGGGCCACACGGTCGCGGTCCCGCTGTCCGTCGTCGAGGACCTGCGCAACAGCCACGGCATCGAGGAGGACCTCCGCGTGCTCCTGGCCGACCTGGGTGCCTGGGTCGCCGAGCCGGGCCTGATCCTGGCCGCCGACGAGACCCACCAGCCCGACAAGGTCGTGCGCGCCTGGGCCGAGTTGGCCGCTCCCGGCCTGCGCGAGGCCGTGTCGGTCGCTGCCTAGGCGCCGGTACCCGGTGCATCGCACGCAGGGCCCGCGTCCGAGAGTGTTCGGGCGCGGGCCCTCGGCCGTTCCGGGGCCCGCCCAGCAGGGTCTACCCGGCCGTTCCGGGGGCCTGCTCGGCCTTGGCCTTGGCGTCGTGCCCGCGCAGCCTGCTCGTGTCGGCCTCGGCTTGGGCCACGTTGCCGCGGACCAGGACCACGACCACCAGTGTCAGCGCGAAACCGCCGACGCGCAGCGCCAGCGTGAGCGGGTCCTCGGGCAGCCGCTCGCCGAAGAGGATGGTGCCGACCACCACGACGAACACGTTGCCGACCACGTTGGCCACCGGCGCCGTGATGGAGGCGCGCGAGCGCTGCAGCGAGGTCTGGAAGAGCACGATGCCCACCGCCCAGCCCAGCGCGTACAGGTAGGGGTAGGGCGACAGTAGCGCCGGGACGATGGCCTGCCAGAAGCCGTTGTCGGCGAGCAGCCCGCCCAGCCCCTTGCCCTGGAGTCCGGCGCTGCCCTGCGCGAGGCCGGCGGCCGCGCCCATCGCGGCGGCGGACACGTACTTGCCCCGGCCCCCGGCGAAACCCATCGCGGCGACGCAGGCGACCACGGTGACCACGCTGACGGTGATCAACAACGGGGTGTTCGCGCTGGTTCCGGTCTCCGAACCGTCAACGGTGGACAGGCTGAGCAGGCCCAGCGCCACCGGCATGATGCCCAGCGCCACGTATTCACCCTTGGTGATCCGCTCACCCATCACCAGCGTGATGACCAGCAGCATGGTGGCCACACCGGCGGCGAAGGCCGGTTGGGCCACCGACACCGGGGCCAGGCCGAGGGAGACGATCAGGCCCACGCTGCCCAGCGCCGCGAAGAAGCAGCCGAACACCCACCGCGGATTGCCCAGCAGTACCCTGGCGAGGTGGAGGGGCCGGTTGATCGAGATCGACTCGGAGCCGTGCAGCGCACGCTGTTCCACGGTCAGGCCGATCGTGTAGACCACTGCGGAGAGCAGCGCGACCAGGAGTCCGATCACGAGGAGGGTGCCTTTCGGCTCGGTACTGCACGGCCCAGCCGGGCCAGAAGGTTGACGTTCACCATATAACCAGTTCTAGTCTGGCCTGGCGAGCGTCTACCCCCTGGTCGCTCTACTGGGGGCAATGGTGCTCCGCTGCCGAATAGGAACGTGTAACTACCCGCATGGCGGCGGCGAGAGATGGGGCACCGTGCAGGACTCTGGAGAGGACGCCACTTCCGAGGACAAGGACGTCCCCGGCGGCGACACCCCCGAGAGCGGGGCCGCCGTCGAGCCGGAGGCCCCGGCGCGGGAAGACCGGTCCGCGCGGCAGCCCCGATGGTGGACCGCCGACCACTGGCGCGGCCTCACCTGGCGCGATCTCGCCGCGCGGCGGCCCCGCTCCCGCTTCGAACCCGGGCCGCTGGGACTGCTCGGCGTCATGCTCTCCGCCATGGCCGTCACCCTGCTGCTCCTCCAGACCGGCTCCGGTGGGCTGAGCGGTGAAGAGGGCGAAGGCGCCGACGGCCCCGTCTCCGTCCCCGGCCCTCCTGACGGGGAGCTGCGGATCATGCTGGTAGGCAGTTCCATCACCCAGGGCACCAGCGGCGACCACACCTGGCGCTACCACCTGTGGTCGCACCTCTCGGACCAGGAAGTGGACTTCGACCTCGTCGGGCCCCATGACGACCTGTACTCCCTCGAGGACGAGGAGTCCGGCGACCACAGCTACGCCGAACCCGATTTCGACACGGACCACGCCGCCCGCTGGGGTGCCACCGCCCAAGACCTGTCCGATGACATCGCCCAAGTGGCCGCCGAGTACGAACCCCACTACGTGTTGCTGCTCGCCGGTACCGAGGACATTCTGGCCGGCGGCGGAGCCGATCACGCTTTGGACGGCATCGCCGAGATCGTCTCCACGGTCCGCGTGGTCATCGACGACGCCCGCTTCGTGGTGGGTGAGCTGCCCGCTGTGGAAGGCACGGAGGACGATGACCGGGCCAACGACGAGATCGGCCAGTTCAACATGGGCCTGGTCGACCTCGCCGGACAGCTCGCTTCGGAGACTTCGCCCATGGTCGTCGCCCAGGTCGCGGAGGACTACGACCCCGCCCGCGACAACCGGGACGCCACCAACCCCAATGTCCAGGGCGAGCACAGGATCGCCGCGGCCTTCGCCGACGCACTGGCCGCACCGCTGGGGGTGGGGGAGGAGTATCCGAGGCCGCTGCCCGATCTTGCCGCGGAGCAGCTCGACGCCCCCGAACCCGACTATGAGGAGACCGGTGACGGTCTGCTGATCACGTGGGACGACGTGCCGGGAGCCACCGACTACCAAGTGGTGCAGCGGAGGGTGGAGCCGGAGCCGGACGACGCCATGGTGGTGCCCGCCGACGTCGAGAGCGACGGCGATGAACGCTCCCTGACAGTGGGGTCGCTCCTCAGCGGGGCCCACTACGAGTTCGTCGTGGTCCCCTTCCGGGGCGGCGACGAGGGTACCGAGTCCGAGCCCCTCCAAGTGGCGTGGGACGACGATCCGCCGTCGGGCCCCTCTTGGGTACGGGTTGTCGACGACGGGGCTGCCGTGCAGTGGGAGGACGTGGAGGAGGCCGGGCACTACGAAGTGTGGGCCCGGCGGCTGGAGTGCCGGGAGACGGATGACCTCCGCAGGCCTCGGGAACCCCAGGACGGGGCCTCCGCGGCCGACCACGACGACGCTCCGGCAGACGGCGACGAGACACCGCGGCCGACGCCTTCGGAGCCTCCGCCCTCACTCGATCCGCCGGACGGTCCCGACGACCCCGCCAGTCCCGACCCCCCGAGTGGGCCGGACTGTGTGCCCGTGGACGGTGACGGTCCGGGTGAGGGGGACGGCTGGCACACGCTCGGCTCCGCCGGTGAGAGCACGAGCTGGGACGTCACGGTCTCCGGTCCGCACGAGGTCGTGATCCGCTCGTACCGCGACTACGTCGAGGGCGGGTATTCCGGCAGCGTCTACCTCGCGGGCCGCTGATGGGCCCCCTCGCTCGCTGGTTGCCTTGGGCGGTGGGACTGGTCGCGGCAGTTCTCGCGTTGGGCCCCGCCCTCGGCCCCGGTTACGTACTCCGCTACGACATGCTCTTCGTCCCCGACCTGTCGCTGGCAGCCGTGCTGGCCGGTGCCGACGGGTTTCCGCGGGCCATTCCAAGTGACGCCGTTGTGGCGGCGCTGTCCCTCCCCCTGCCGGGTCATGTGGTGCAGACCCTCGCCCTGCTGGCGGTGTTCACCTTGGGTGCGGCGGGTGCCTTCCGGCTGATGACGCGGCTGGTGTGCGCCACGGGACCGGTGCCCGCGGCCGTGGTGGCGGCGGGTGCGGCCGCCGGGGTCGCCTACGTCTGGAACCCGTTCGTGGCCGAGCGCCTGCTCCTGGGACAGTGGGCGGTTCTGCTGGGTTACGCCGGGCTGCCGTGGGCCCTGCTGGCGGTGGTCCGGATGGCTTCCGCGCGACCCCTGGCGGGCTTGGCCGGGCTGGTGTGCTCGCTGGTTCCCGCGGCGATCGGGGGGTTTTCCTCCGTGCTGCTGACCGCTCTCACCACGGGTCCGCAGGCCCTGGCCGGGCCGCACCGGTGGCGCTGCGCAGGGCTGCTCGCGCTAGGCCTGGTCCTGGTGTCCCTGCCGTGGTTGGTCCCTTCGCTCTCCAGCGGCGCGGCTACGGACCCTGCTGGGGTGGAGGCCTTCGCGGCCCGCGCGGACACTCCCTTCGGTGTCCTCGGGTCCCTGGTGGCGCTGGGCGGAGTGTGGAACGCGGACGCGGTGCCGCCCGGCTACGGCGAACCGGTGACGGCGCTGGCGCGGTTGCTGCTGTGCGCGGTGGCGCTCCTCGGTTGGGCGTGGTGGCTGCTGCGCTCCCGCCCGGCCGTAGGCGCGGGGCTGTCGGTGTCGGCGGCGGTGGGCTTCGGTATCGCGGTCCTAGGGGTGTTCGCTCCGGGACAGGACCTGTTGGCCGCCCTGATCGAACTGTGGCCGGGCTTCGGTCCACTGCGCGACGGCCAGCTGTACCTCGCGCCGCTCTCCCTGGTTCAGGCTCTCGGTCTGGGCGCGGTGGTGCTGTGGTTGTTGCGGGCGCTGCCGGGCCGTGCCGGGACGGATCCCGTATCCCCGGGCCGGAGCGAGCCGAACCATGGCCTGTCGGGCCGGGGGAAGCCCTCGGGGGTGCCTCTGTGGCGTGCGGTGGCCGTGGTGTTCTCGGTGTGCGCGCCCGTGGTGGTGCTGCCGGGTCTGTTGTGGGGCGCGGGTGGCCGGCTGGCCCCGGTGGAGTACCCCGAGGCCTGGCTGGCGGCACAGGAGGCGGTGGCCGCGGACGATCGCTCTGGCGCGGTGCTGGTGCTGCCGTGGAGCGCCTATCGCGGCCTGGAGTGGTCCGGTGAGCTGGAGGTGGTGCTCGACCCGGCGACCAAACTGTTCGACCGCCGCACGCTCTGGAACGACGACCTGAGCGTCGGTACGCCGGACGGCGGTGCTGTCGTGGTGACCGGTGAGGACGCCCGAGCCCGTGAGGCGGCCGCGCTGCTCGAACCGGACCCCGTGACGGGCCTGCCCGCGGCGGCGGCCGACCGCCCCGACGACCTCGCGGAGCTCTTGGGGGGGCTGGGAGTGCGGTACGTGGCGGTGTCGGCCGTGGTTGATAACCGGTTCTGGTCTGCCGCCGAGGGTTTGTCACCGGTGGTTGAAGACTCCGATTTGACCCTGTTGGAAGTGCAGGACCAGCACATCAATGGGGACAAAGACGACATTTTGGGGTTGGAAGTTACCGGGGGGTTAGTTACAGTTGGGGCAATCATCTGGTCTATAGCTAGATCAGGTTCTAGTCTCGGGTTCCAGCGTCCCCAACCCAGACCGGACAGGGGCACGCGGAAGGAGATCCCCAAGTGATCAAAGTAATCGCCGCCTGCGTGATCGGCGCGGCTCTGGCGGGGGGTGCCACCGTGGTGGCCACCAACCTCGCCACCGAGTCGACCGCAACCGCGGAACCGGTGAACGAAACCCTCTACAACTACGGCGACCGCTAGAGCACAACGCTCAAGGTCGCCGTGTTCGGCAGAGGGTGGGCGCCCCGCCGCCAGCGGGGCGCCTCACCCCCCGACACCCCTCGCGGCCGCATCCCTACGGCGGCCGCCCACCCCTAAAGACGTCCGGCCGAAGGGCCAGTTCGGCGTGCGCTGAGCGCTTCACTGGGGCGCTTGCGCATCGTGCTCATCCACGTGCTGAAAGTAGTCGAACTCGGGTCCCGTGCCGGGCACCGCGCGGAAGGAGAGCGTGTGGTCTTCCAGAAGGTCCCTCACCGGGCGGAGCCCGGCCTCCCCACGATCACCCCCGCCCCGGCCGCGATTCCTGCCCCCGCTCAGGCGGAGGCCGACGACCCGGAGACCTCCGAACCCGTGACGGTGCGCGACCCGGCCGACCCCGGACCCCGCCTCGACGGGACCCGGATCGTCATGATCAACTGGCGCGACCCCTGGCAGTCCACCGCCGGCGGGGCCGAGGAGTACGCCTGGCGCATCAGCCGCCACCTTGCCGAACGCGGCGCCATCGTCACCTTCCTGACCGGCCGGGAGCCCCACCAGGCCCGTGTCGAGACCAAGGACGGAATCGTCATCCGCCGTATGGGGGGCAAGTTCACCGTCTATCCGCGCGTGATGGCCTGGCTCGTCCTCTGGAGACGCGAGTACCACCTCGCCTTCGACTGCATGAACGGCATCCCCTTCTTCTCCCGCCTCGTTCTGCGCCGTGCCACCAAGGTCGTCAGCGTGGTCCACCACGTCCACGACCTCCAGTTCAACGCCTACTTCTCCGCGCCACTGGCCCGGTTCGGCCGCTTCGTGGAGTCCACCGTCGCCTCCCGCGTCTACCGGAACTGCACCACCGTCACGGTCTCCGAGTCCTCGCGCGCCGCCATGCGGGACAAGCTCGGCTGGCGCGCGCCCATCGAGATCATCCACAACGGTGGAGTCTCCGTCCCCTCGGCCCTGGCCGCCGGGCCCCCGCCGGACACCGCTCCCGCAGTGGTCAGCCTCGGCCGCCTCGTCGTGCAGAAGCGCGTCTCCAGGGTCGTCGACCTCGCCCGTACCCTCGGCGACGAGCACCCCGGCCTGCGCGTGCACATCATCGGACGCGGCCCCGAGGGCGAACACCTCGCCGAACAGGTCGGCCGGGACGGGACCGACGACCTCGTCGACCTCCACGGATTCCTCGCCGAGGAGGACAAGAACGCGGTCCTGTCCTCCTGCCGTCTGCACGTCACCGCCTCAGAGTTCGAGGGGTGGGGGCTCACGGTCATCGAGGCCGCCCGGTTCGGCGTGCCCACCGTGGCCTACGATGTGGACGGACTTCGCGATTCGGTCCGCGACGGAGAAACCGGGTGGCTCGTCCGCGAAGGCGAGGCCCTCGAGGACGTCGTCTCCCGCGCGCTCAAGGAACTGTCCGACCCCCGGAGGGCCGAGGAGGTCCGGCGCGCCTGCCGCGCCTGGGCGTCCCAGTTCACCTGGGAGGCCAGCGGCGCGCGGATGACCCGGCTCGTCGCCGCCGAACTCGGCACCGGCACCCCCAAAGACACCCCTGACCCGGCAGCAGGCAAGAAAGCGAAGATGTGACTTCGGCGGAATCCACCGCCAGGCGTGAACCGGAGGATTCCAGAGCACCGACCGCCACCGGCGGAGTGGACGAGAAGCTGTTGGCGCGGCTCAAGGTCCTCGCGGTGTGTCTGCTCCTGG
This sequence comes from Nocardiopsis oceani, assembly GCF_054777395.1. NCBI lineage: Bacteria > Bacillati > Actinomycetota > Actinomycetes > Streptosporangiales > Nocardiopsidaceae > Nocardiopsis > Nocardiopsis oceani. The sequence continues at coordinate 97,398 of NZ_BAAHAR010000027.1, read as the reverse complement.
GAGCACTGGCGGCGAGCATCGACCCCGGCAGGATCGTCAGCGACACCAAAATCGATCTGACGATCAACCCACTGGGGTTCATGGAGCGTGCCCTCCACCTGTGGGACGCCTCCTACTTCGGGCAGATCCAGAACCAGGCCTACGGGTACTTCTTCCCGAACGGCCCGTTCCACCTGCTGTTCGAGGTCCTCGGCATGCCCGAGTGGCTCATCCAGCGCCTGTGGATGGCGGTCCTGCTCATCGCCGCCTTCGTCGGGACCTACAAGGTGGCCGAGGCCCTGGGCCTGGGAACGGTCAACACCCGCATCCTCGCCGGTGTCGCCTACGCGCTCGCCCCGCGCGTGCTCACCCTGCTCTCGTACAACTCCGCTGAGCTGCAGCCCATGCTGCTCATGCCGTGGATCCTGCTGCCCCTCATCCTCGGTGCCAAGCACGGCTATTCGCCGGCGCGCATGGCCCTGCTCTCGGGCCTCGCCTTCCTCATGTGCGGCGGCACCAACGCCGCCTCCGAGCTGGCCGTCCTGGTCGTCCCGGGCCTCTACCTGCTCACCCGCGCGAACGGGCCGCGCAAGTGGCGGCTCATCCTCTGGTGGTCGGGCGCGCTCGTGCTCGCCGCGTTCTGGTACATCGCCCCGCTGCTCGTCATGTCGCGGTACGTGTACTCGTTCATGCCCTACACCGAGGACGCCGCCGTCACCACGGGGATCACGTCCCTGCTCAACTCCCTGCGCGGTACCTCCAACTGGATGGGCTTCCTGCCGGACATGGGCAACACCGCCCTGCCCTCCGGAGCCGAACTCTCCCTCACCCCTTGGCTCGTCGCGGTTACCGCGCTGGTCGCCGGGCTCGGTCTCGCGGGACTGATCAACCGGCGCACCCCCGAACGCCTCTTCCTCATCACCACCCTCCTGGTCGGCACCGCGATCGTCGTCGCGGGCTTCACCGGGGCACTCACAGGACCCTTCGCGCCCTTCATGCGCGAGCTGTTCGACGGCGCCCTCTCGCCCTTCCGCAACATCCACAAGTTCGACGCCCTCATCCGCCTGCCCATCGTCCTCGGCCTGGCGCACCTGCCCGTCGTGGTTGCCCGAGACTGGGCCGACCGGCGCGGACCAGGGGCGGTGGTCAGGGTCAGGAAGGCGGTAGCCGGTGCCAGCGCCTCCGTGTTCCTGGTGACACTCGCGCCCATCGCCACCGTCGGCATCGCACCTCAGGGCGGATTCGAGGAGATCCCGGACTACTGGCACGAGGCCGTGGACTGGCTGGAGGACCGCAACGATGAGCGCGGCATGACCATGGCGCTGCCGGGCTCGGCCAGAGGCGAGTACGAGTGGGGCCGCCCACTGGACGAACCCATGCAACCCCTGCTCTCCGGGGCCTGGACCAACCACCAGATCATCCCGTGGGGCTCCGCCGGTGTCTCCCGGATCAACCACGAGATCGACCAGCGGGTCTCCTCGGGCCGCGGATCCGAAGGACTCGCGGACACCCTCGCGCGCTTGGGCGTCACCCACCTGATCGTCCGGAACGACCTCCAGCGCGTGGAGAACAACGGCGGCTGGCCCGCCCGCGTCCACCAGTCGCTCCAGGGCTCGCCGGGCGTCAACGAGGTGGCCGAGTTCGGGCCGGCGATCGGCTCCTTGGACCACCAGTCCGCCTCCCAGTGGTTCGACCAGCCCTATCCGTCCCTCAGCATCTACGAGGTCGCGGACGCCGCGCCCCAGGTGGGCACGGTCCCCTCAGAGGACGCCCTCCGGGTCACCGGCGGCCCCGAATCCGTCCTGCACATGGCCGAACAGGGCCTGGTCAACGACGACCGGCCGATCCTCCTCGGCGACGACCCCGGTGCGGAGGCCATCGCCGCCGAGGACACGGTCGTCACCGACACGGTCCGCCGACGCGAGGTCGTCTACTCCGACGTGCGCCGCAATGTCTCGGCCACGATGACCGAGGACCAAGAGCTGGAACGCGACGTCCCAGCGCCCGACATCATGGACCCCGCCTGGGAGGAGTACGTCTCCCACGCCGAGGACAAGGGCATCGCTGAGGTCACCGCCTCCACCTCCGAGGCCGGGGTCGAAGCCCGGGCCAGTGACCGGGACCCGGGCCACGCCCCGTACGCGGCCTTCGACGACGACGTCAACACCGCCTGGCGGTCCAGCGCCTTCGAGGGCGCCCTCGGCCAATGGATCGAGGTCGAGTTCACCGAACCCCGCGATCTCAGCGGGCTGAGCGTGGCCTTCGAACAGCTGCCGGGAGAGCCGCCGCCCTCGAACGTCACCCTCATCACCGACAACGGCCGTTCCGAGGCGGCCGTCGCCGAGACCGACGAACCACAGGAGCTCAGTGCCCCGCCGGGGGAGACCAGCTCGCTGCGGATCCGGGTCGACGAACTGGCCTGGGAACCGGAGTACCGCTTCGGTACCCGAGTGGGCATCTCCGCGGTCTCGATCCCCGGGCTGGAGGCCTCCCGCACCCTCAACGTGCCCGGGCCTACCGACACCGGCAGTCTGCTCTTCACCGGCTCGACGGGCACCGCGCCCGGCTGCATGGAGGGCTCGCACGTGTGGGTGTGCAATCCTGAACTCGAGGTGAGCGGCGAGGACGCCAGCAAGCTCGACCGCACCTTCGAACTCTCCTCCGAGGCGGCGGCATCGCCCCATCGGATCTCCGGGGAAGTGGTCCTCACCGATCCCCGTGAGGCGGAGAACGCCGCCAACCGGGCGAGCGGCTTCCCGCACGTCACCGGTTCCTCCACGGCTGTCCAGCACCCTGCCGCCATGGGGCGCGGCGCGCTCGACGGCGAGGAGAGCACGGTCTGGTATCCGGACCCGGAGGAGAAGAACCCCTGGCTCGACATCGAGCTGGGCAGCCAGACCACCGTGGACCACATGGAGGTCGACTTCCCCAGGGCGGACAGCGTCATGCGGCCGATCAAGGTGACGGTCGAGGGCGATGACACCGTCCGCGAGGGCTGGCTCGACGGCAGCGGAAGGGTCGACTTCGCCGAGCTGACCGCCTCGTCCCTGCGGGTCACCTTCGAGCGTCCCGAGGGCCAGGCCCTGGAGATCGGCAGCATCGATCTGCCCGGTGTGCCCGCGGTGGACCCGCTCCCCGAAGGTGACGCCTCCACGACCTGCGGGCTCGGCCCCACACTGAGGGTCAACGACCAGCGCGTGGAGACCCGCATCAACGACGGCACCCTCGAGGACCAGCTCACCGGTGGAACCGTGGGTTACGAGACCTGTACCGACCTGGAATTGACCGAGGGAGAGAACCACGTCGTCGTCGACCCGGGCAACCGGTACCAGGTGCGCTCGGCGCTGGTGGAGTCCACCGACGAGGGGATCGCCGACCGTCCGGCCGTCGAGATGGCCGAGGTCGACACCCTCCACTCGTGGGGGGCGAGTGAGCGCAGCTTCGACGTGGAAGCCGACGAGGACAGCCTGCTCGTGGTCAACGAGAACTTCAACGACGGCTGGGAGGCCACGGTCGAGGGCGGCGACGGTCCGCTGGAGCCGGTGCGCTTGGAAGGCTGGAAGCAGGCCTGGGAGCTGCCGGAGGGCACCGCAGGCACCGTCACCCTGAACTACACCCCGGACACCGTCTACCACCGCGTGCTGGCCGTGGGAGGGGTGCTGGCGGCCCTGCTCGTGGTCCTGGCCCTGTGGCCCCGCCGCTGGCTGCCCGGTGCGAAGCGGACGGCCGCCGAACCACCGCGCGGGGCGCGCGACCTGCCCGAGGCGGGGTCCGGTTGGCTGTCGCGCCGGGCAGTGCTGCCGCTCGGCCTGGCCTACGGGGTGTGGATCGCCGGCTGGGCCGGTGCGGCCGTGGTCGGCGCGATCCTCCTGGCCATCTGGTGGCTCGCGCGCCGGGCACCCAGCAGGCTGCGCCACGCCAAACCGGGCAAGCCCTCCATGGGCGGACGGATGCTGCCGCACCTGGCCGGTCCCTGGGTGGTCACGGTCTCGCTGGCCCTGGCCGGACTCACGTCGGCGGCGGGGACGTACCTTGCCCTGCACATGCCCTTCCACGACGTCACGGAGACCTTCGGAACGGCTCTGCGTACATGGGTTCCGCAGATCCTGTGCCTGCCCGCGATGGCCCGACTCGTGCTCGCCCTCGGCCAGCGCGGGGAGGAGGACGAACCGCCCTCCGCGGAGCAGTCCTCAGCTGGCGCGACCACGAGCGTCGCCGACGGGGGCGACGAGGGCCCGGCAGCCGCCAAGCGGAGGCCCGGAGCCGACCCTGACACGGACGGAGAGCCGGACCAGGATCTGGACGGGGAACCGGACCGGGACCCGGACGGCAACCCGCTCCGAGACCCGGACGAAGAGCCGGGCGGGGCCGAGCACGACGTCGAGGAGGTCCGCAGGTGAGTGTGGTCTCACAGGTCGGACGGGCTCCCGACAAGGAGGTGGAGCCCTGGCGCCCGGACCGGGTGCGCCGCCTCCCCAAGGGGACCTTCCTGGTTGCGGCTGGCGCGTTCCTGATCACCCTGGCGCTGTTGCTGCCCCTCTACGTACACGACCGGGTCGCTCTGCTGCCAGCGGAGGCCTCCTTCGACCTGACCATGGTCGACGACGAGGCCAGCTATCTGGACACCTCCACCTGGACCCCGGTGGAGAGCGCGGAACTGTCGCGCACCACCCGGGTGGACGCCACCGCGCACGGCTCGGACTGGTCGGCTTGGGAGATGACGGTGAACACCTCCGTCGCCGAGGAGGTCATCGACCACTGGAGCCGTCGCGTCATCGTCAACCGGGAGACCGCGCGCGCGGTCAACTGCTGCGGCGAGCACGTCGACGGCGACCGCGCGGTCCGCCAGGCGGGGCTGGTGCTCAACTGGCCGCCCGGGGTGTCCGAGGACGACCACTCCTTCTACGACGCCGAAGTGCGCGCCGCCCCCTCGGTCGAGTTCACGGGCGAGGACGAGGTCGCCGGGCTGGCGGTGCGCGAGTACACCCAGCACGTCGAGTCCACTCAGGTGCCCGAGTCCGCCCGGGACGTCCCCACCGCCCTATTCCAATCGGGAGCTGAGGGAACGGTCAGCGCGACGCGCTGGATGGAGGCTGAGCGCACCTTCTGGGTCGAGCCGCGCACCGGCACCGTGGTGAACATGGAGGAGCACCGGATCGAGAGCCTGCGGCCGCAGAACGGTTCCGGCGAGGTGGCCCTGATCGACGCCGAGCTCACCCTGGACGACGGGCATGTCTCCGGCCTCACCCAGCAGGCCAGGGCCCGCTCCCTGCTGCTCCAGGGCCTGGACGTCTGGGCTCCCTGGAGCCTGGGACCGCTCGGCGCGGTCATGGTCCTCGCCGGATTCCTGAAGGCCTGGCGGGCCCGGCCCTCCGTGGGAGAGGGCGCAGCGCCGGAAAGCGCCCCGGCGGAGAACTCCGCACCCGAGGGGGCTGAGGCTGTCGATGTCACGCCCGGGAGAGCTGGGGCCGCCGACGCCGCGCAGGAGGGCAGCTGACGAGCGCGATCCGGGCCCGCGGCGTAGAATTCGGCGCATGTGCGGTCGTTATGCCCAGTCCAGGAACGTGGACCAGCTGCAGTTCGCCTTCGACCTCCCCGAGGAGACCCTGGGGGAGCAGGGCGAACCGCGTGCCTGGCCGCCCTTGGACGAGGTGGGGCCGGACTACAACATCTCGCCCGGCCGCACCGTCTACGCCGTGCTCGGCCCGCCCCCGAAAGCGGACGTCGCGGGGGAGCAGGGGCCGCGATCCCTGCACACGCTGCGCTGGGGGCTCGTGCCCTCCTGGGCCAAGGACCGCAACATCGGCTACCGGATGATCAACGCGCGGAGCGAGACCGTCGCGGACAAGCCCGCCTTCCGGGCTGCCTACCGGCGCCGCCGCTGCCTGCTGCCGGCCGACGCCTACTACGAGTGGCAGCTGGTCAACAAGGACGGCACCGCCGCGGCCAGTACGTCGCCCGCCACCGACCCCCAGCACAAGAAGCGCAAGTCCAAGGCGGACAAGAAGCCGTACTCCATCCACTACTCCGACGGAGAGCCGCTCGCTCTGGCCGGGATCTTCGAGCGCTGGCGGGACCCCGAGGTACCGGACGAGGACGATCCCGCCGCCTGGCTGTGGTCCTGCGCCGTGATCACCACCGAGGCCGCGCCCGGTCTCGCGCACATCCACGAGCGCATGCCGGTCGTGGTGCCCGCCGACGGCTGGTCCTCCTGGCTCGACCCCGCCTCGGGCCCCGACGACCTGGCCCACCTGATGGCGCGGACTCCGGTGGACCGGTTCGCGGTCGACGAGGTCTCCACCGACGTCAACAGCATCAAGAACAACCGTCCTGACCTGCTGGAGCCCGTCGCCGCTGGGGGATCTGACGAAACGGAGACACTTTTCTGACTCCTGTGCGGGTGGACAGGCCGGGGGGCGGCCTGTGTATGGTGTGCGAGGCCACAGGGGAGTGCTAACCCCACGGCTTCGGGCCGGGCGCATCGCCCGCCCAAACCGCACGGACGTGCGCACATGTGAATACGAAACGCGGGAGCTCGCGCCTTGGCGGGCTGAGAGGGTGACTCGACGGTGTCGCCGACCGCAGAACCTGTTCGGGTAATTCCGACGTAGGGAGGCATGCCATGACGGCTCTTGACGGTCGTGAAGTATCCACCACTGAAGAGCACACGGTGACCACTGGTCCCATCATGGGATCCCGCAAGGTCTACCGGGAGATCGACACCCCCGAAGATCTCACGCTCCGCGTCCCCGGGCGCCGGGTGGAACTCAGCAACGGCAGCCACTTCGACCTGTACGACACCTCAGGTCCGTACACCGACGACTCCGCCACCATCGACGTCCACCGGGGACTACCCAAGACCCGTCTGGACTGGACCCTGGACCCCGTGAACGGCTCGGTCAGCCAGCTGGCCTACGCCAAGGCCGGGACCACCACCCCCGAGATGCGCTTCGTGGCCGCCCGAGAGGGCATGGACCCCGAGTTCGTCCGCGAGGAGGTGGCGATCGGCCGCGCGGTCATCCCGGTCAACCGCAACCACCCCGAGTCCGAGCCGACCATCATCGGCAAGAACTTCCTGGTGAAGATCAACGCCAACATCGGCAACTCCGCGGTCACCTCCTCGGTGCCCGAAGAGGTCGAGAAGATGGTGTGGGCCACCCGGTGGGGCGGCGACACCGTGATGGACCTGTCCACCGGCAAGCGCATCCACGAGACCCGTGAGCGGATCATCCGCAACTCACCGGTGCCCATCGGTACCGTCCCGATCTACCAGGCCCTGGAGAAGGTCGACGGCGACCCCACCAAGCTCACCTGGGAGATCTACCGAGAAACCATCATCGAGCAGGCCGAGCAGGGCGTGGACTACATGACGGTCCACGCGGGCGTCCTGCTCCGCTACGTGCCGCTGGCAGCCCGCCGCGTCACGGGCATCGTCTCGCGCGGCGGTTCCATCATGGCCGCCTGGTGCCTGGCCCACCACAAGGAGAGCTTCCTCTACACCCACTACGAGGAACTCTGCGAGATCTTCCGCCAGTACGACATCACCTTCTCCCTCGGTGACGGCTTGCGGCCCGGCTCCATCGCCGACGCCAACGACGAGGCCCAGTTCGCCGAACTGCGCACCCTCGGCGAGCTCACCCACATCGCCCGCGCCCACGACGTCCAGGTGATGATCGAGGGCCCCGGCCACGTCCCGATGGACAAGATCAAGGAGAACGTGCGCTTGGAGGAGGAGCTGTGCGGCGAAGCGCCGTTCTACACGCTCGGCCCCCTGGCCACGGACGTCGCGCCCGGCTACGACCACATCACGTCGGCGATCGGGGCCGCCCAGATCGGGTGGTACGGAACCGCGATGCTCTGCTACGTCACTCCCAAGGAGCACTTGGGGCTGCCCAACCGCGACGACGTCAAGACCGGCGTCATCACCTACAAGCTCGCCGCCCACGCCGCCGACATCGCCAAGGGCCACCCCCGGGCGCAGGAGTGGGACGACGAACTCTCCAAGGCGCGATTCGAGTTCCGGTGGCGGGACCAGTTCAACCTGTCCCTGGACCCCGAGACCGCCCAGTCCTTCCATGACGAGACACTTCCCGCGGAACCGGCCAAGACCGCGCACTTCTGCTCCATGTGCGGGCCCAAGTTCTGCTCGATGAAGATCTCCCAGGACGTGCGCAAGTACGCCGCGGAGAACGGCCTCGACACCGTCGACGCCATCGAGAAGGGTATGGCCGACAAGTCCGCGGAGTTCGCCGAGGGCGGCAACCGCGTCTACCTGCCGATGGCTGACTAACCGATTTGTGAGCCCACCGACCGACTGGTTGATCGACCGGCCGGGCCGGAACAGCGGGCCCGCTGTCCGAGAGGGAATGGTGGGCCCGCCTGACCTGTGTCAGGCTGACGTTCCCCGCAAGGCGCTCCGAGAGGTACGCGGATGGACATATTCGTCCGGGACGCGGCGATGACCATGGCCATCTTCGGCCTGTTCGCCTTCGTCTGGTTCGGGTTCGCCCACGAACAGCCCCCGCCCCGACGGCGGGGCTGGCTTGCGGCCGGAAACGTGCTCGGCCTGGCGGTGGCCGTGACCGGCGGGGTGCTCGCCACCCTCAACTGGGGTGGGGACTCGGTGATGTCCGACCCCTCGGTACTCCGTCTCTACCTGGTCATCGTCGCGATCGAGTTCGGGGTCGCCCTGATCGGCGCGGTGGTGCTGCTGCGAGTGGGCCGCGGCCAGTACCTCACCCCCTGGATCCTGCTGGTGGTGGGAGTGCACTTCTTCCCGCTCGCGGTGTTCCTGGCTGATCCGACTCTGCATGTGCTGGGCACGGTCCTGACCGTGTGGGCCTTCGCCTCCGTCTGGTGGGGCAACAGGCACGGCCTGGCCTACTCCTACGCGGTCGGCTTGGTCGCCGGGACCCTACTGCTGCTATTCGCCCTGTTCGCCGCGGTCCGGTTGCTGCTCACGCTCTCTTGAAGCGCGTTAGCCCAGTGCCCCCTAGCCGGACTTGAGGGCGCTGGCCACCAGGTGGACCCCGACGTAGTCGTCTGAGTCGGCGGCGTGCAGCTCCATCTCCACCAGCCGGGCCATCGACCTGGGGTCGCGGGCCAGCATCATCTCCACGGTCGAGGCCGACAGAACCGTGCGCGGTTTGATCCACTCCAGTTCCAGCCCGGCTTCGGTGACCATCTCGGTGAGCTGCTCGGCGGTGAAGCAGCGGGTGATCGAGCCGTCCGGCCAAGGCACCAGGAGCACGTCCGCGCTGGGCGCGTGGCTCAGCTCCGGCCAGTAGTCCTGTTCGGCGAGCAGCGCCATGCCGAGGACCACCGAATCCACAGTGAGCAGGGCCCGGCCGCCAGGGCGCAGGACGCGTGCGACCTCCGCCATCGTCGACTCGGTGGCCAGCTGCCTGGAGAACACCCGGTTGTCGGCGATGACCCCGTCGAAGGACTCCGGCGTGAAGGTACGGAGGAAGGCGGAGTCGCCGACCACGTGCCGCAGCCGACCCCGGGGGGAGGACGGGGGCGGCACCACGGCGCGGCCGTTCACCAGGGTGAGGGGCCGCCGCATCGCCAGGTCCGCGGAGGGGAGCAGGGTGACGACGTCGTGCCCGGCGGCGACGGCCCGGGGCGTGCCTTGGAAGTCCGGGCTGGACAGGTCGAGCAGCCGGGAGGGGGTGGGCGGCAGCCACCGGGTGATCTGGGTTTCGGCGACCGCCCAATAGAACCGCCAGTAGTCCGAGAGCCGGTCTGTGGTGGCGAACTGTGCCGCTGGTGATCGGGGGCGGTCGGAGGCCGGAGTCGAGGACGGTCGCACGTGCACTCCTCTCCCATCCTTCAAAGAGTCCTACCCGCACTCTGCCATGCCTCACCTTCACCGGCTGAGCTAAACGACAAAGTTCCGGAAGGAGAGGACCTTGGTCTCGGCCGAGAGTGGAATCACTCGGGGGAGGCCGTTGTTGTCAACGGCACCGTCCGAGGAGCAGGTGCTCGGGAAGGTGATCGCGAAACGCGAGACAGGGAAGGGGTTGGGTTCAGAGCATGCCGACTGCCGGTGCGTGCCTTGAGCGCGAGGAATCCGGATCGATGACGCACGGCGTCGATGCGGAGGTCCAGGTTGTGGGACCGTATCGTTGGGGTATGGACGCCCCACCCGGGACCAGCGCGAGGAGGCCGAAGGGCTTGGACCAGAGCCAGGAGACAGCCGAGGAACGGGGCGAGCGGTTCGAGAGGGACGTGCTTCCCTTCCTCGACCAGCTCTACTCGGCGGCGCTGCGCATGACTCGCAACCCCGCTGACGCCGAGGACCTCGTCCAGGAGACCTTCGCCAAGGCGTTCGGCTCCTTCCACCAGTTCAAGGCGGGGACGAATCTCAAGGCGTGGTTGTACCGCATTCTCACGAACACCTTCATCAACTCCTACCGGAAGAAGCAGCGGGAGCCGAAGCAGGCCGGTACCGAGGACGTCGAGGACTGGCAGCTGGCACAGGCCGCGTCGCACACCGCGGCGGGCCTGAAGTCGGCTGAGGCCGAGGCGCTCGAACACCTCCCCGACAGTGACGTCAAGCGCGCACTGCAGGAGCTGCCCGAGGACTTCCGGATCGCGGTGTACCTCGCCGATGTCGAGGGCTTCGCGTACAAGGAGGTTGCCGAGATCATGGGCACCCCCATCGGAACGGTCATGTCCCGCCTGCACAGAGGGCGGCGGCAGTTGCGTTCCCACCTTGAGGAGTACGCGGTGGACCGCGGCTTCCTCTCGGCGGCGCGCGCGGCGGAGACCGCCGGAGCTGTCGCTTCGGGACCGTCCGCCGACGGGCGGGCACAGGTGAGTGGGTCGGATCGAGGAGATCGGCAATGAGCGGCGGCGACGACAAGTCGGAGACGGACACCCCGTGCAGCGAGGTGCTCGACAAGATCTACACCTATATCGACGGTGAGCTCGACGAGAGCAACTACGCCGAGGTCAGGGAACACCTTGACGGGTGCAGCCCGTGTCTGGACGAGTACGGCCTCGACGAGGCGGTGAAGAAGCTCGTCGCCAAGCACTGCGGATGCGATCCGGTCCCCCTGGACCTGCGCGACAAGGTCCTCGGGCGTCTGGCCGAGGCGCGCAACGAGCAGCTGGCCCGCGAGGCCCGGGCCGACTCACCGGGGGCGCCTGCCTGACGGACGGTCGGCCGCGATGCGGTGGCGAAGGCTGGAATTCCAGCCTTCGCCACTTTTTTGTGCTTGATGATGCCTTGTTCGATTCTGGTGTGATGTGCGCGATTTGCGTGCTTTTGTGGAGTGTGTTCGGACTGTTCTTTTGCCCATGGGGGTTTTGGTCACTGGGGTGCCCGGCGCGTGGTTCCGAGGGGCTCTCGACACGCCCGGTCCGGTGAGATGGTTTTCGGCCGTGACCGAGTCGGAATGAATTTCCTTGGACCGCTCCCGGCATGTTTCACTTGCTTACCATGAGTAGTCGCTCCTGCTGGTTCCGGAGGGTCGGCTCATCGGGAGCGCCGGAGCAAGGCGTGGTCTGCATCTCACACCGAACGCCCTGTGATTACTCTATGTAGTGGATTAGAATTGCTAATTGAATTAGTAATTCCGTACTTCGGAACTTTCTGTCCCTGTTGGCCCCCGAAGGGCCTTCGGTTCGGGTTGGTGGTAATCGGGAGGGTGTTGTTGCCCGTTAAACTGGATGCCTTATCCAGCGAATGGGGCAATTTGCGCGGCGTGCTCGGAGGACGGGGGCGCCGCGCCGGGGAGAAGGGGACTGCGATGCTCGTCAGTATGTACGGAGCCATGATGGCCGCGATTTTGGTGGCTTCCACTTTTCACGGATGGTCCTGGTGGTAGAACAGAACCGGTGAAACCATGACAGTCCGGTCGTCGTCGGTGGGGGGTGAACGGGGGTGCGGGCTCTTCCAGGGGGCGCGCGTGTCTACGTCGGAATCATCGTTGTCAGTGCGGTCACCATCGTGCTCATCGGGCCCTATTCGGGCATCGATCTGGGGACCCTGGCGATCATCGCGGTTCTCTTCGTCGTCGCGGAGTCGATCAGCACACACGTCGTCGTCGACGTCAAGGAAGCCGGGATCTCACCGAGTTCGGCCGTGGCTCTGGCCGCCGTCGTCCTGGTCGGGCCCGCCGGTGCGGCGGTGGTCGGTTTCGCCTCCTGCTTGGCGTTGCGCAGGCAGGGTCCGGTCAAACGGGCCTTCAACGGAGCTCAGTTCGCACTGGCGGCCTACGGCGCCGGACACGTCTACCTCATGCTCGGCGGCACCGTGGGGGTGCCCGGCCAGTCGGACTTCCCCGGCATCGTGCTTCCGTACGTTGCCGCGGTCCTGACGCACACGCTCCTCAACTCGGCGCTCATCGGTGTACTCATGTGGTGCCTGGGCGTGGCACGAGCCGCCGGATCCGGGCCGCTCCGCTGGCGGCCGCTGGTCACCCTGGAGGTCACCTCCATCGGCTACCAGATGCTCGGTCTCGCGATCGCGGCGATCTGGGGCGCGGTGGGGGTCCTCGCGCCGCTCCTGGTCCTGTTGCCGCTGTTCGTCGCACGGTGGATCTTCAGCCAGCAGATCGCCGAAGCCCGTGCGCACGAGGCCACCCTGGCCACGCTGTGCCAGGCCGTGGAGACCAAGGACTACTACACCCGCGGCCACTGCATGCGTGTGGCTGAAGGATCCGCGATGATCGCCGCTGAGCTGGGCATGCCCGCCGAGCGGGTGCAGAAGATCCGCTACGCGGGGATGCTGCACGACATCGGCAAGCTCGGGGTGCCCACCAAGGTGTTGCAGAAGAACGGCAAGCTGACCGACGACGAGTACGCCGCGATCAAGCTCCACCCCACGCGCGGCTACGAGATCGTTCGGGAGATCAGCTTCCTCGACGAGGCGCTCGCGGGCATCCGGCACCACCATGAACGCCTGGACGGGCGCGGATACCCGATGGGCCTGGTCGGGATGGAGATCCCCGAGTCCGCGCGCGTCATCAGCGTGGCCGACGTCTTCGACTGCCTGACCTCCACGCGCTCCTACCGCAAGGCCTGGTCCGTGGAGGCCGCCATCACCGAACTCCGCCGGTGTGCCGGGAACCAGTTCGACCCGAGGATGGTGGAGGCCCTCGTCCGGGCCGTCCACCGCGAGGGCTGGGAGACACCGGACATCGCGGAACCGCCCGGCGGGCGCTACGGTACCGCCGACCGGACCGGTTCCGACGGCGCGGATGCACCGATGTCCGGTGCCCCCGCCTCCGGCGTCGGGACCCCGGGTGCCACCACCTCGGAGGAGGGCACGCCGGTGGCGGAGTCCACTTCGGCCGGAGCGGTGACGGGTGGGCGGGACCGATGATGGCCCAGAAACACGCGGACGAAACCGGTTCTACCGGCCCCGAACCCGGAGGGCCGGAGGGCGGGGCGCTCGGCCACCAGCGTTCACGCGGGCCGGCCTGGAGCACCACGAGGCCCTTCCGTGCCGCACTGGTGGGGGGCGTGGGAGCGGCGTCCCTGGTGGCGCTGGTGTGGACCGCAGCCTCGGGGTTCGTCGACCCCTACGCCGCCCTGGCCTTCTGCCTGGTGATCGCGGCGGGCGAGCTGGTCAGGATCACGCTGCCCGGACACCGTGAATCCGCCCCGATCGCTTCGGCCGGGGCGATCGCCTACGCGCTGTTGCTCGGCCTGGGCGGCGAACCCGCACAGCACTCCGCCGGGCAGGTGGTCGCGGTGGTCGCCTTGGGCGTGGCGCTGGGCGAACTGCCGCACGTGGCGGTCGGGCGCAGCCCGAGGTTGGAGGACGTGGCCCGCAGAGTGCTCACCGCACTGCTGCTCGCCGCGGCCTTCCGGCCGTTGATGGAAGTGCTGTCCCTGAGCGGGCCCTCAGTGGCCGCGGTCCTGCTCATGACCTCACTGGTCGTGGCCGCCTGGGCCCTGGACGTGGCGGTCTCCGCCGTACTCCGGGCCGAGCGCCTGCGCACCCGTGTACGGGTGGCGATGCGCGACGAGGGCCGGGCACAGGTTCCCACCGGGGCCGCGATCGCATCCAGCGGGATCCTCATCGTGCTCGCCTGCACGGTCACCGGCCTGGTCGGCCTGCTGGTCTTCACCGCTCCGCTGATGGTGTCCCAGGTGGCCTTCCGCCGGCACGCGGAGGTGCGACACACCTACCTGGAGACGGTCCGGGCGCTGTCGCGCGTCACCGAGGTGGGCGGCTACGTCGAGAACGGGCACTCGCGCCGGGTGAGCAGACTGTCGCACGGAATCGCCTGCGAACTGGGTTTGGCCGAGGCCGAGCTGTTGGAGCTGGAGTACGCGGCGCTGATGCACGACATCGGCCAGCTGTCCCTCCGGGAGCCGATCGCCGGAGGGGCCACGGTCTTGGCCGCGCCCCGGGAACAGCGCCGCATCGCGGAGCTGGGGTCCGCGATCATCCGGGAGACCGGGGTGCTGGACAGCGTCGCCGAGCTCGTGCGCCGCCAGTGCGAGCCGCTCGCCGGGGACGGTGAGGAGGGCGTGCCCCCACTGGGCAGCCGCATCATCAAGGTGGCCAACGCCTTCGACGACCTGGTCGGTGAGAACGGCGACGCCGAGCGCAGGGTCGCCGTGGTGGAACGCCTGCGCATGGACACCGACAGCGAGTACGACCCCTGCGTTGTGGACGCCCTGGCGAACGTCCTCAGCCGCGCCTGAGCCCATAAGGGGGGCTTGGGCCTCCGGGGCCTGGGATGGCGGGGTCAGTCCCTCGGCGGGCGCAGGCGTGTGACGAACTTGTACCTGTCGCCTCGGTAGAGCGATCGGACCCACTCCACCGGGTGGCCGTCGCCGTCGAAGCTGTGCTGGCAGTGCAGGACCAAAGGAAGGCCCACGTCCACGCCCAGCAGCCGCGCCTCGTTCGGGGTGGCCAGGACGGTCTCGATCGAGGCCTCCGCCTCCGCCAGGGAGACGTCGTAGGCGCTCGCCAGAGCCTCGTAGAGCGAGGCGTAGCGGTCGAGCTGCCTCCGGAGTCCAGGGAAGCGCCGAGCAGCCAGGTGGGCCGTTTCCACGGCCATGGGCTCGCCGTTGGCCAGGCGGAGCCTCTCGATCCGCAGCACTCGCCCGCCGGAACGGATCGCCAGCAGCTCGGCCAGCTGGTCGTCGGCGTTGATGTAGCTGACGTCGAGGATGCGCGTGGCCGGGTGCAGGCCGTGCGCCCGCATCTCCTGCGTGTAGCTGGTGAGCTGGAGTATCTGCGCGACCTTAGGCTTGGCGACGAACGTCCCCTTGCCCTGGATCCGCAACAGGCGGCCCTCGACCACCATCTCCGTGAGTGCCTGGCGCACCGTGGTCCGCGAGGTACCGAACTGGGTAGCTAGGGCGCGCTCGGGCGGGACCGGGTTCCCGGCCGGCATCGCGTCGATCAGCTCCAGAAGCTGCTTCTTGACCTGGTAGTACTTCGGCACTCGTGGGTTGCCGTCCAGTGTGCGCTGACCAGTCATCAGTCTCCTTCGCCGCGTCCCGCGCTTGTCACACGCCCCGCCCGGAAGTGGTCGGCCGCTCCGAGGCCGCCGATTGGTGTGGACCACTGGTCGAGTGCGTCTCTCTTGAGTATGCACGTCTTCATGGGATGATTTGTGAGTGCCTCACCTCACCGACCTCATTCGGCGCCACACGTCACTCAAACAGGCGGACCTGGAGTGGATCCTCTCCTTGGTTTCCGACTGGCAGCTCCTGGCCGACCTCTCCTTCGCGGATCTCGTGCTGTGGGTGCGTCTGCGCGACGACGACGGCTGGGTCGCCGTCGCGCAGATGCGTCCCACGACGGGGCCGACCGCGTTCCAGGACGACCTGGTCGAGACGGTGCTCAGGGACGACATGACCGATGTCACGTCCCGTTCGGGGCCCAGGGTGGTCGGCCGACGCGCCCTCATAGACCGCGCGTGGATCGAGGGGCGGATCTGCCGGGACGGTGACCCCGACTGGTCGGGCGGCGTCCCCGTGCGCGAGGAGACCATTCCGGTCCGCCGCGCGGGAAACCTGGTCGCCGTCATCCAACGCAGCACCAACCTGAGCTCGGCACGCACGCCTAGCCGCCTGGAGCTCACCTACCTCCAGAGCGCGGGCGATCTCGCGCAGATGATCGCCGAGGGCGCCTTTCCGTTCAGCGACCAAGGGCCGCTCATGGTGCGCTCGCCTCGAGTGGGAGATGGTCTACTACGACTGGACCAGAACGGCGAAGTGGTCTACGCCAGTCCGAATGCCCTCTCCGCTTACCGGCGTCTGGGTCTGACCGCCGACCTGGTCGGCGCGCGCCTGGACCGCACGACGTTGGAGCTGGCCGCACCGGGGGAGGCGCGGGACGAGAACCTCACCTACACCGCGAGCGGGCGCGCTCCGCAGGAGGCAGAGGTCGAGGCGCGGGGGATCACCGTCCAACTGAGGTCCATACCTCTGGTCATCGACGGCGTGCGGATCGGTGCCCTGGTCATGGTCCGCGACGTCACCGAACTCCGGCGGCGTGAGCGCGAGCTCATGACCAAGGACGCCACCATCCGGGAGATCCACCACCGGGTGAAGAACAACCTCCAGACCGTGGCGGCGCTGCTGCGCCTGCAGTCACGGCGGCTGGACGTGCCCGAGGCGCGGGCGGCGCTGGACGAGGCGGTGGGCCGTGTGGGTTCGATCGCGATCGTGCACGAGATGCTCTCGCACACGCCGGACGAGGTCGTGGACTTCGACGACATCGCTGACCGCGTCATGCAGATGGCCGCTGAGGTGTCGTCGACCGGCAGCACCGTGGTGCCGCGGCGCGAGGGTCACTTCGGCCTGTTGAACGCGCTGGTGGCCACGCCGCTGTCGATGGTGCTGGCCGAGCTGGTGCAGAACGCGGTGGAGCACGGGCTCGGGCAGGGGCCCGGCCGGATCGAGGTGCGGGTGAGCCGCTTCGACGCGAGGCCCGGCCTCCCGGGGCCGAGCAGCCTGGAACTGGCCGTGTCCGATGACGGCGGCGGCCTTCCGGAGGACTTCGATTTGGAGGGCACCACGAGTTTGGGACTGCAGATCGTGCGGACCCTGATCGTGGGCGAGCTCGGCGGATCTCTGGCGATCAAGCCGAAGGAGAGCGGTGGGACCGAGGTCGTGATCAGCCTGCCGCTGGAGTATGAGGAGGGCGAACTCCCGTAGCGGGGTTCCTGCTCCCGTGGAGGCGCGTTCCCATGAGGGGCTGTCTGCCTGGACGCGGGCCGGCCCCCGCCGCGCCAGCGGGGGGTCGGTCGGCGTCGTCTCAAGCCGCCCGGAGGGCGAACGCGCTCCGGTGCGTACCGGGACTCTCGATGGCGGAACTGTCCTCGGTTCGGCGACCGGTCAGCTGCGGACCATGGGACGGAGGGAGCCGCTGCGCTTGATGCGGCGTCGCTCGTCCTCGGAGGTGCCGCCCCAGACCCCGCCGTCCTGGCCGCTCTCCAGCGCCCACTTCAGACAGGCGGAACTGACCGGGCAGCGCTGGCAGACTGCCTTGGCCTCCTCGATCTGGATCAGTGCGGGGCCGAAGTTGCCGATAGGGAAGAAGAGTTCAGGGTCTTCGTCACGGCAGGCTGCGTCATGGCGCCAGTCCATGCGTCCACTCCTCACAGTGAGGCGATCGGGGGTTTGTGAAGCTTTTCACGATCAAGGGCGCCCTACGGCCGTCTGCGTTGGTGGCATCCGGCCGAAGAAGTAGAGGTTTCACCCCACGGCCATGTGGGAAGCGCCCAATTTAACTCGCCCGTAACTCGCGGCGATATGTTGAGCGTGACAGCATCACGGAAGCCATGCAAGAGCTCGTGGGGTCAAAGGTCCTGTTCCGCGTGTCGGGTGCGTCACAGTGCTCCTGAATGGCGTCCTTTCCGCAATTAACAGAAGAGTCGTAATGCGTTCGGTACCGAGTGGAAGTTGACCTCTTCGCGCTCGCCCAGGTATTCACCGTCGATTTGGAAGGCTCTCGGGTGGGTCGACGCGATCCGAAGAGATCCCTGGTCGTGCCAGGTCACGTAGCCGTCCCCGCGGGCCGGAAGGCCCCTGGGGAAGAACATTTGGGAAAGTATCCATCCGGTCAACGCGTGCGAGGACTGCGTCAGGGCGAAAGCGTCCAAGCCCAACTCGAAACGGGATGCCGGCGTTGGTTGAAGCGGCAGGGACCCCGCGTACGTCCACGGAGTGGTGTTCGTGACCAAAGCGAAATAGACATGGTCTAGAGGCCTTCCGCCGTTGGACACGCTGAGTGACGGATCGCGGATATCCCCTTGGAAGAACAGCTTTACCGCTGCCTCCGCGTAGAGCGCGGGAGTGGCCTTCCGGCCGTTGCCCCGTTCGTGCTCGACCTGTTGCACGACGTCGGCGTCCCAGCCGAATCCGGCACAGAAAGTGAAGTAGCGGTCGTCCTGGTCGCTGGTGATGCGGCCCAGGCCGATCTCCCGCTCGTGCCCGGCCCGGATCGCCTGAAGCACCGCGCCGGTCGCCTCGACCGGGTCGCCCGGAACCCCCAAGGCGCGGATGAACACGTTCGCGCTGCCACCGGGGATCACGGCGTACCGAGGGCGGGCCAGGCCGTCGGGCGTGGCGAGAAGCCCGTTGACGACCTCGTTGACGGTGCCGTCGCCGCCGAGGCTCAACACGAGTTCGTAGCCTTGCGCGGCCGCGTCCCGTGCCAGCTCCCTGGCGTGGCCGCGGTAGGCCGTCTCGATGGTGGTGATGTCCAGTTCTGCGGCCAGTGCGCCCAGGATCACCTCGTGGGTACGGGGTGTGGTCGTGGTGGCATGGGGGTTCACGATGAATAGGGCGCGCACTCGGCCAGTGTAGGCGGTGAGACGTCTGGCCGCGGGCGCTGGGGTGACCCGCGCCACATCAGCCGTGCGGGGGTGGAAGGCGGGACCCCGCGGACGCGTATAGGCTCGTCAGGTGTCTTCGCGTCCCTTCACCATCGTTGTCGCCGCAGCGCTGGAGGCCCTGATCGGGGTGGCCTCCGCGGTCAGCGGAATCTACAGCCTCTACACCGTGATCGCCGGCCAGGCGACGGACCCCGTATCGTCCGCGATGCCGCTCACCCTGATCGGTGTCGGCGTCGGCGCGCTACTGGTCTTCGTGGCCTACGGCCTGTGGCAGCTGCGGGACTGGGCCCGGACCCCGGTGGTAGTCACCCAGCTCTTCATGGCGGTGGTGGCGTACTACATGTTCACCGGAGATCAGTACCTCATCGGCGCCGTGATGCTCGGCACGGCCGTCATCGCCACCGCGGCCGTTCTGGCACCGCCGACGACCGCGGTGCTCTTCACCGGCATCGAAGAGAAGCGCCGGTAGCGGCACCGCGGCCGTCGGCCACGGTCCAGGTCAATCGTCCGTGGTGAGTGCCTGCCGCAGCTGCGCCAGGGTGCGCGCCAGCAGGCGCGACACGTGCATCTGGGAGATCCCCAGCTCCTGGGCGATCTGCGACTGGGTCATGTTCCCGAAGAAGCGCAGCAGCAGGATGCGCTTCTCCCTGGGCGGAAGCTGTTCGAGGAGCGGCTTCAACGACTCCCGGTACTCGACACCCTCCAGCGACTCGTCGACGATCCCGAGTGAGTCGGCCACCGCGGGGGCGTCCTCGTCACCGCTGTCGGGAGCGTCCAGCGAGACCGTCGAGTAGGCGTTGGCGGACTCCAGGCCCTCCAACACCTCCTCCTCGGTCATCTGGAGGTGTTGGGCCAGTTCCGCGACGGTGGGGGAGCGCCCCTCCCGCTGCGAAAGGTCGCTGACCGCCTTGGTCAGCGAGAGCTTCAGCTCCTGGAGGCGACGGGGAACCCGCACCGCCCAGCCCTTGTCCCGGAAGTGCCGTTTGATCTCACCGACGATCGTCGGGGTCGCGTAGGTGGAGAACTCCACCCCCCGATCCAGGTCGAACCGGTCGATCGACTTGATGAGCCCGATCGTGGCCACCTGGGTGAGATCGTCCAGCCACTCACCGCGGTTGCGGAACCGTCGGGCCAGGTACTCCACCAAAGGCAGGTGGAGCTCCACCAGCTCGTCACGGATCCTCCGGCGTTCGGCCGACTCCGCGTCGAGTTCGTTAAGGCGCTCGAACAACTCTCTCGCGCGCGCCCGGTCGGGCACCGCGTGCTCGGTCTTCGCTGTCAGAGCGGGCCCCCTTTCGCTCACGCCGGCTCCAGGGTGCCTCGGCGTTTGTACAGGACGATGTAGACGCGGTCGTCCGGACCGACCCCCGCGTCGACATCCCCCGCGAGAGCGGACAGGACGGTCCAAGCGAAGGTGTCCCGGGCTGGAAGGCGTCCGTCTGCGGTCAGTACCGAGACGGTGATGCGCATCCCATCAGGGGTGAGTTCGAATTCCGTGGTCAGTTCTGTGCCTGGTAGCGCCTGCGAGAGGAGCATCGCGCACGCCTCGTCGACCCCGATCCTCAGGTCCTCGATCTCGTCGAGGGTGAAGTCGAGCCGTGCGGCCAGCCCTGCCGTCGCCGTGCGCAGAACAGACAGATAAGCGCTGTCGGCGGGCATGTTGACGGTGACAGCGTCGCGAACACCAGTAGCGTCGGCCGTGGGCACAGCGGTTTCTTCGGTCACGTCCCTCCTTCGGGGGGCGAGGTTGCCGCTTGAGAGCAATGTATCTCGTTTCACCCTGCCACTGACGCAGGGATGAGAGATCGTGTCCGGCCTTCAAGGCCTGAACACGAGACGAATGGCCTGGCTCAGCCCTTCTCGGAGCCCAGTGCGGCCAGCGAGTCGCCGTCCAGGCGACGGACTGTCCATCCGTCCATGGGTGTTGAGCCCAAGGCTTTGTAGAACTCGATCGCGGGGGTGTTCCAGTCGAGCACCGACCACTCGAGACGGGTGTATCCGCGTTCCACGCAGATCCGGGCGAGGTTCTTCAGGAGCGCCAGGCCGTGTCCGTTGCCGCGCATGTCGGGGCGTACGTAGAGGTCCTCCAGGTAGATGCCGTGCCGCCCGGTCCAGGTGGAGTAGTTGCGGAACCACAGGGCGAACCCCGCGGTGACCGGAGCGCCTTCCTCGTCGGCGTGCTCCGCCACGTGCGCGTACACGGAGGCATCCGGGCCGAACAGGGCGGTGTGGAGGTCCTTCTCGGTGGCTGCGACCGCGTCTGGCTCCTTCTCGTACTCGGCGAGTTCCTCGATCATCCGGTGCATGTCGGGAACGTCGTCGGGACGGGCGGGGCGGATCATCGGACCACCTCGGTCACGGGTCGGGGGCTGCCGGTCGATCCCAGCGTATGCGCTGGGCGGAGGGGGTTTGCGGGGCTGGCGGGAGACGCGTGGCGACATTGCCCGCCCGACCCGTCCCGCGCGTGCCCTGCCGCGCCACCCTCGTGCTCTTCGGCGAAGACCGTGTGTCCTCAGCGCGACCGGTGGGCGACCACCCGCTCCACCATGCCGAGCAACAGGCGGTCGTGGTGGCCCACCACGAACCCGACCTCTTCCGCCAGCTCCCGGGGGAGCCGGCGCGGGTGTTCCCGTCGGCCCTCGCGGAACCGGAACGGGAACCTCGTGTACTCGATGTGGTCGACCATCAGCAGGCGCCCTCCGGGGACCAGGACCCGGTACATCTCCGCCAGCGCGCGCTCCTGGTCCGGAATCGTGCACAGGGCGAGCGCGCACAGCACAGTGTCGAAGGACTGGTCGTCGAAGGACAGCTGTTGGGCATCGCCCTCCACCAGACTGATGGGGCGCCCCAAGGACTCGGCCCTCTCCCGTGCCTTGGCCATCATGGCGGGGCTGAGGTCCACGCCGGTGAGTTCCACCTGGGGCGGGTAGTACTCGAGGTTCCGCCCGGTACCCACGGCCACTTCGAGGGTGCGCCCCCGGGCCCCGCCGCACAGGATCTTCCGAGTGCTGCGGAGGGCCGAGGGCTCGAACCGGCCCCCGAGGTCGTAGCCGCTCGACCTGTGCTCCCAGAGCTCGCGTGCCTTCTCCGTGCGCTCGTCCATGTCTCTCCTCGGGGCGGATGGGCTCGCCCCTGCAAACAAGACTCTGCGACCGGGAGGCCCTCCGGTCAAGAGGATCGGGCGTGTTTCCCCGGCCGGTTGCCGGTCAGCTGCCGCAGGAGGTGTCGCAGTGGCGGATCACGTCGCCGTCGGTGTCCACGACCTCGCGGTCGCCCAACGGTTCGCTCAGGGTCACCGCCTCGCGCTGCAGGCCGTCCCGCTCGCTTCCGCAGAAGGCCTCGCCCGCGCCGAGCATGGCGGAGATCTCGACCCGGTCTTCGTCCTGTTCCCGAGCAGAGGTATCGCCGATGGTGGTGACGCATTCGATGTGGGCGAGGTAGACGGCCAGTTGCGTGCTCTCCTCGCCCGTGTTCCCCTCGCCGTCCTCCTCGATGACGTATCCCCGGATCTGCGCGCTGTCGGAGGAGGTGGTCACGTCAATGGTCCCGTCCGGCCCGGTGTAGTCCGGACTCGGACTGCTCTCCGGTGCATCGGTCTCCGGGGCCGACGCTGATTCGGAGGAATCGTCAGACGAGGAACCGCCCGACCCCGAACCGGAGGAATCCGCGCTGGCGAGCACACTGCACGAGCCCAGGAGAACGACGATCGCCGCGATCGCGCCCAGCCGGTGCATCGTGAAGTACGCCTCGCTGGGCTCGTTCTTCTCCGGGTTCCGGTACTGCCAGGCCGACACGTACCAGACGACCCGTGGCTGGATCAGTACGCAGGCGAACCAGAGGATGCCGATGCCGAAGATCAGGTAGAGGAGTTCCACAGCCCTCCCAAGTGTGCGTGCCCTTCGTGTGCTTCCCACTACTTGACGCGACCGTCCGGGTTCTGGTTCTGGTGCCGGAGAGTGAGTTAGGACACGAAACGGCCCCGTGTGCTCTCGGGATGAACCCGAAGAGCGCACGGGGCTCCGGAGTGTGCGCTGTTGGCGGCCGCGCCCGGCGTCCTACAGCACCTTCGACAGGAAGGCCTTGGTGCGCTCCTGCCTCGGGTTGGTGAGCACCTCGGCGGGGGTCCCCGACTCCACGACGGCGCCGTCGTCCATGAAGACCAGGGAGTCGCCGACCTCGCGGGCGAAGCCCATCTCGTGGGTGACGATCACCATGGTCATACCGTTCTTGGCCAGGTCGCGCATGACGTCCAGGACCTCGCCGACCAGCTCCGGGTCGAGGGCGCTGGTGGGCTCGTCGAACAGCATGAGGGACGGGTCCATGGCCAGGGCCCGGGCGATCGCCACACGCTGCTGCTGGCCTCCGGAGAGCTGTTCGGGGTAGGCGTTGGCCTTGTCCGGCAGCCCGACCCGGTCCAACAACTCCAGGGCGCGCTCGGTGGCCTTGGCCCTCGGGATCCGCTTGACCTGGACCGGCGCCTCCGTCACGTTGCCCAGCACCGTCAGGTGCGGGAAGAGGTTGAAGCGCTGGAAGAGCATTCCGATGTCGCTGCGCTGGGCGGCGATCTCGTGGTCGCGCAGCTCGTACAGGCGGCCGCGCTTCTGCCGGTATCCCATGAGCTGGCCGTTGACCCACAGGCGGCCCGCGCTGAGCTTCTCCAGGTGGTTGACGCACCGCAGGAACGTGGACTTGCCGGACCCCGAGGGGCCGACGATGCACATGACCTCGCCGCGGTTGACCGTGAGGTCGATGCCCTTGAGGACCTCGAGGCGCCCGAAGCTCTTGTGCACGTCCTCGGCCACCACGAGGGCTTCGGCGGGCAGGGCAGTGCCCTCGGCGGTCTCGACCACGGCCTCGGCGCCGTGGCCCTTGCTCTCGTCAGTCATCAGTGCGCCCCTCCGACGATGCGGTCCCGGACTCCGCCACGCTCACCCCGGTTGAATCTGCGTTCGATGAAGTACTGGCCGACCATCAGGACACTGGTGATCGCCAGGTACCACAAGCACGCCGCGACCAGCATCGGGAAGATCTGGTAGCTCCGCGTACCGATGGCCTGGAGCTGGTAGAAGAGCTCGATGGTCACCGGCACGTAGGCCAAGAGCGCCGTGTCCTTGAGCATGGCGATGGTCTCGTTGCCCGTCGGGGGGATGACGACGCGCATCGCCTGCGGCAGGGTGATCCGCCGCATGATCTTGCTCCGGCTCATGCCGAGCGCCTGCGCGGCCTCGGTCTGGCCCTTGTTGACCGACTGCAGGCCCGCCCGGATGATCTCCGCCATGTAGGCGCCCTCGGACAGGGCCAGGGCCAGCAGCCCGGCAGAATAGCCGCTCAACAAGGTGCGGGCGTCGATCTCGAAGAAGCGGGCGTCGCCCTCGAGGCCGAGCAGCGGCATCCAGTAGTTGTCGAACGGCAGCCCGATGTGGATGGTCGAGTACAGGATGGCGAGGTTGCCGAAGAGCACCGCCAGCACGAGTCGGGGTACTCCGCGGAAGAACCACGTGTACAGCCAGGAGACCGACACCAGGACGGGGTTCCCGGACAGCCGCATCACCGCGAGGACGATACCGAGGAGAATGCCGATGATCATCGACAGGACGGTGACGCTCAGGGTGATCCACACACCGCGGACCACCGGGTCCGAGAACATGTGGTCCAACATGAAGGACCAGTTGAACGCGGGGTTCGTGAAGAGCATGTGCACGAACATCGCGGCAAGGACCAGGATGACGCCCGCCGCTACCCACCGTTCGGGGTACCGGACGGGGACGGCGGTGATCGGGGCGGCCGAACGGCCCGGGGTCGGTTCCTTCGACCCCGGGCCGCCCACCGGTTCGCTCGGTGAGGTCACAGTCAGACTTTCGCTTGGTGTTGCAGGTGGGAGCGGGCGGGCCTACTCCTCGACGTCGGGGTTCACCTCGGAGGTCTCCAGGGCGCCGGTCTCGATGCCCCAGTCGGTCAGCACGTCTTCGTAGGTGCCGTCCTCGATGATGGCGTTGAAGGCGGCCGCCAGGGCCTCGGCCATCTCCTCGTCGTCCTCGTGGGTGAGGACGCCGTAGGGGGCGGCGTCGTACTGCTCTCCGATGAACTCCAGCTGGTCGCCGGTCTCCTCGAGCGCGTAGAGCGAGGTCGGAAGGTCCGCGAGGGAAGCGTCGTTCAGGCCGGAGACGATCGTCTCGGTGGCCTGCGGCTGGTTCGGGAACTTCTCGATCGTGATCTCGTCCTCGCCGGCCTCGACGCACTCGTCGTTGCGCTCCTCGATGTCGGTGTCGTGGGTGGTCCCCGTCTGCACGGCGACGCGCATGCCGCAGGCGTTGTCCGGGTCCACGTCCTCCGGGTTCCCGGTCTGGGCGAACCACTGGGTTCCGGAGGAGAAGTAGCTCACCATGTTCACGGCCTCCATGCGCTCCTCCGTGATGGTGAAGGAGGAGGCACCGAGGTTGTAGGTCCCGGTGTCGACACCGATGATGATCGAGTCGAAGTTGGCGGGCACCCACTCGGGCTCGAGGCCGAGCGTGTTCAGGGCGGCGGTGACCAGGTCGACGTTGAAGCCGAGCACGGTCTCGCCGTCGTCGTCCAGGTACTCCCCGGGCGGGTAGTCGGCCTCGACGCCGATGCTGACCGAACCCGCCTCCGCGATGTCGTCGGGAACGAGGGCGGCAAGCTCCTCGTCGGCGGCCACCTCGGGTGCTTCGGGGGCCTCTTCGGTACCGTTGGCGGCGTCGTCGTCACCGTTGCCGCAAGCGGCCAGGACCAGTACACCGGCCGCCGCGAGGGCGGTGAAATAGGTCCGAGGCTTGGACTGGGACTTGCGCAGAGCCATCTGGGGTCTCCTTCAGGGAGCACGGAGTGCCTGGTGGGCAGCGGTGTCTGGGATCAGCCAGGTCAACCGGAAACGACAGTCGGAACATTATGCTGCATGGTGCGATACATCGGTAACGTGCCATCGTGCCGACCCGCGATTTTCCTGTGGTCACCGTTGTGAGAGGATTGCGTAACGGGTCATCCCCGTGAGAGGCGGACGCGCAGCACTCGCATAAGAGTCCGGCGAAGACTTGTCTCCCTCGGCGACACCACCGGTCATGGCCGACCGGGGCCGAGGAGAGCGCCCCTAGCACCCAAACGTCTTCGCGCGCGGTCCGCGGCTATTGCCGACCGTCCCCGTCATGGCCGACGCGGACGAACAGCAGACCGAGGGGTTTGAAGCAGTGACCACCTTTTCTTCGCGTTCTCAAGACACGTCCCACCTGGATGAGGACCCGGCTTTCGCCATGCACCGTGGCGGCAAGCTGAACGTCACCTCCTCAGTGGACGTCAGCGACCACGAGGGCCTGTCCCTCGCCTACACCCCCGGCGTCGCCCGCGTCTGCGACGCCATCGCCGAGAGCCCCGAACTCGTCGAGACCTACACCTGGAAGAGCAACGTGGTCGCCGTCGTCACCGACGGCACCGCCGTGCTCGGACTGGGCAACATCGGTCCTGAGGCCTCCCTTCCGGTCATGGAGGGCAAGTCGCTGCTGTTCAAGCAGTTCGGCGGCGTCGACTCCGTGCCGATCGCTCTGAACTGCACCGACACCGACGAGATCGTCGAGACCGTCGTGCGGATGTCGCCGTCCTTCGGCGGCATCAACCTCGAGGACATCGCGGCCCCGCGCTGCTTCGAGATCGAGCGTGCGCTCCGCGAACGCCTGGACGTCCCGGTCTTCCACGACGACCAGCACGGCACCGCCATCGTGACCGTCGCCGCGCTGCACAACGCCGCCCGGATCACCGGCCGTCAGCTCTCCGACCTGCGCGTCGTCGTCTCCGGTGCGGGCGCCGCCGGCGTCGCCGTCACCAAGATGCTCATCGACGGCGGGATCGGTGACATCGCCGTGGCCGACTCCAAGGGCATGATCTACGAGGGCCGTGAGGGGCTGACCCCGATCAAGCAGGAGCTGGCCTCGATCAGCAACAAGGCGGGCCTCGACGGTTCCATCGAGAGCGCTCTGGAAGGCGCCGACGTGTTCCTCGGGCTCTCCGCGGGCGAGGTCCCCGAATCGGTCGTGGCCACCATGGCCGAGGACGCGATCATCTTCGCGATGGCCAACCCCAACCCGGAGGTGCACCCTGACGTCGCCCGCAAGCACGCGAGCGTCGTCGCCACCGGGCGCAGCGACTTCCCGAACCAGATCAACAACGTCCTGGCCTTCCCGGGAGTCTTCCGGGGCGCCTTCGACGCCCAGGCCTCCGACATCACCGAGAACATGAAGTTGGCCGCCGCCACGGCACTGGCCGATCTCGTCGGTGACGACCTGAGCGCCGACTACATCATCCCCAGCTCCTTCGACGACCGGGTGGTCCCGGCGGTCGCCTCCGCGGTCGCCGAGCAGGCCCGCAAGGACGGCGTCGCCCCCCGCTGAGGCTGACGCTGACGAGAGCGCGAGAGGGCCCGGAGACGACGGTCTCCGGGCCCTGGGACTCACAACAGACCCTGTAGTTCCTCAACGCTGATGCCGCAGTCCTTGAGGATGCTCCGGAGGGTCCCCTTCGCGAGGTCTCGCCCTTGGTGCACGGGAATAGTGGTTCCACGGCCGTCCGGGTGCCGGAGCACATAGTGGCTGCCGCGAACGCGCGCTACTTGAAACCCCGATCGCTCCAGTACCTTGACGAGTTGCCCGCCACGGATACTTGGCATGGGCGGCATCAGGCAACGTCCAGCGTGAGCTCTAGTTCCTGAGGAGGCCCGAACTCCTCGATCAGTAGGATGACCGCATCCCGAAGGTCCGCGATGGCCACCTCCGGATTGTCCCCCTCACCGTGGGCACCGACGCCGGGCCGGAGCAGGGCGTGGGCACACCACACTCCGTCTTCGTCTTGTTCGATCGTGTACGGCACGTGCACTGTGCGCGACATACGGCTCCCCTCTGCGGACGAACCACAATTTACCTCAGTTGCGGTGAGCCGTTGGGTGAAGTCGAGGGACGGCACGCCAGCGTTCGGGGGACGACCCTGCCGCCGGTCCTGTCTCCGGGTCCGGGGACTTACATCAGCTCCAGGGGCGCGTCGTACTCCTCGACCAGGACGGCGAAGGCCGCGCGCAGGTCGGCCAGGGCGGTGTCGGGGGTGTCCCCCTCACCGCGGGCACTGACCCCGGGGCCGAGCTGGGCGCGTGCGCACCAGACCCCGCGCTCGTCCTGCTCGATCGTGTACGGAACCAACACCTGGGGACCCTTCTCGGTTGGGGCGGTCTGGGATACGGACGGGCCCGGGAGACCACGCCCCCGCTGTGGTCTCTCCGGGCCCTTCCGTCAGCTGAGCGGCGTCAGCCTCGCTGGTCCGACTCGCCGGTGGCGGTGCCCCAGGGGTCCTCGTCCCCGGAGGGCGGCATCGGTCGTGCCGGAGGGGCCTCGGGCTCTTCCTTCGAGCCCTCTCCGTGCCCCTCAGCGCGCTCCTCGCCGCCGTCCTTCGAGGGCCCGTCCGCCGAGCGGGTGCTCTCGCCGGACTCCGAACCTTCCTCGGATGACGGTCCCCAGCCGCCCATGTCCCGACGGATCACCTCGACGGTGTCGTCCAGGATCCGACGGAGGTCGTGCGCGGCGGAGCCGCCGACCTGGCCGGCGCCGCGCACCATGTCGCGCACACGTGCGGAGAAGTCGCGCAGGGCGTGCTCGAAGTCGGGGCGGTCGTGGTCCTGCCGGTCCCCGTCGCCGTACCCGTCGCTCTCCCGGCTGCGGTCCCGCTCGGAACCGTCCCGCTCGGAGCCGTCCCGGTCAGTGCGGCCCCAGACGGCCCCGAAGGCGCCGATGCCCTGGGCGAACCGCTCCCACTCACGGGCCCACATGCCGCTGTCTCCGCGGTCCCGCTGCTCCTCCTCGGAACGCTCCGAGTCCGCGCGCGGGGACTCACGTCCGGATCCGCCCTGGGAGGAGCCCTCACTGCGGTCGCCCGCCGCGAACTTGAGCTCCTCGCGCAGCGAGCTGATGGTGGCCCGAACGTCCTGCTTCACCGCACGGGCGATGTCGCGGACCGAGTCGGTGATCTCCTGCTCGAGGTCGTCAAGGTCGCTGCTGCGCGACCGCAGCTCCTCACGGCCCTTGTCGGTGAGGCTGTAGACCTTGCGTCCACCCTCCTCCGTATGCGTGACCAGCCCTTCCTCCTCCAGCCGCGCGAGCCGGGGGTAGATGGTGCCGGGTGACGGCGAGTAGACGCCGAGGAAGCGGTCACGGAGCAGGCTGATGATCTCGTAGCCGTGCCGCGGGCTCTCGTCCAGCATCTTGAGCAGGTAGAGCCTTAGTCTGCCGTGGCCGAAAATGGTGGTCATTCAGGCCCCCTCGGGGATCGCGGCCGGAGCCTCCGGCGCGCGCCGCAGCAGTGCGGTCCGGCCGGACACGGTGTTGACGGTGATGGAAGCGGGGTCGACGCCCACTCCGATCTTGCCGCTCAGGGCATTGCGCGCCGGCGCGCTCCGGCGGTCGAGGCCGAAGTCGGAGTCCAGCTTCCCGGTCACGGTCCGCAGTTCGACCGTGGCGGAGCTCTCCGAGGGCACCCGCAGGGCCACCTCGCCGGAGACGGTGTTCAGCCGGACCCGGGCTGAGGGCGTCAGGTCGGTGTCGACCAGTACGTGGCCGGAGGCGGTCTTGGCGCGCAGGTCGGAGAGCCGACCGCCGGCCACCGCCAGCTGGCCGCTGGCGCTGTTGAAGCCCAGGGTGCCGCCGGGGGACCGTACCGAAACGCCGCTCGAGGCCGTGTTGACCTCGGTTTCGCCGGAGACGTCGTCCAGGGTGATCTCGCCGGTCGCGGTCCGGATCCGGTTGCGGGAGGTCAGACCGGCGACTACCACGGGCGCGCTCGCCGTGGCCACCTCGACCGGGCAGTCACGCGGGACCCGCAGGTTGACCGTTGCCCGGCGCGAGGCGACGTCCTTGTATCCGGACAGCTGGATGGGCTTGAGCCGGTCCAGCAGCCCCTGGCCGGTGAGGTCCCGGTAGTGGATGGTGAGGATGCCCGCTTCCTGGGTGACCTCCAGCGGCTCACCTTCGATATCGGTGATCTCGAAGGTGACCGGGTCGTCGGTGGGGATGATGTTGACCTGGCCGCCGACGATCCGCACCTTCAGGGCGACGATGCCGTCCAGGGTGTGGGTCATCGGACTGTCGATGGTCCATTGAGCCATCGTGAATCCTTTCCACTCGCTCTCGATGGCTTCACGATATGTCGCGTGTCCCTAGAACTCAAGATATGTCG
Organism: Nocardiopsis oceani; assembly: GCF_054777395.1. Classification (NCBI taxonomy): domain Bacteria; kingdom Bacillati; phylum Actinomycetota; class Actinomycetes; order Streptosporangiales; family Nocardiopsidaceae; genus Nocardiopsis; species Nocardiopsis oceani. Next base: position 67,378 of record NZ_BAAHAR010000027.1, on the reverse strand, counting down.
CGGATTTCCAGGGTCGCATCGGGGAGACCTCGGGGTCACCCCTGAGCGACCCCTCGACGGACCGAAGGGCCCCGGACAGGCCGAAGGGCCCGGATCCGCACGATCCGGGCCCCTCGGGCTGGCTGCTCCGCTCAGGGCGGCGCAGTGTGACTACTCGTCGTCCTCGTCGTCCAACCGGGCCAACCAGGTGGCCAGTCGTTCGACCGGGGTCTCGAACTCGGGGTTGATGTCGGTGAACACCCGCAGCTGCTCGGCGAGCCAGGCGAAGCTGACCTCCTCCTCACCGCGGCGGTTCTCCAACTCCTCGATTCCACGATCGGTGTAGTACATGCAGTTGTCCGTCCGCTTATTCGGCGGGCGGGAACACTGTGTCCACCAGGGCACGCTGCTCGGCCTCGTGCCGCTTGGCCGAACCGGCCGCGGGCGCGGAGGAGGCCGGACGCGAGATCCGGGTGAACGGACGGTCGAGCTGCTCGGAGAAGACCAGCGCGACGAAGGGCCACGGACCCATGTTCGCCGGCTCCTCCTGGACCCACAGGACCTCGCCCGCGTCCGGGTAGGCCTTCAGCTGCTCGCGGATCTCCTCGATCGGCAGCGGGTAGAGCCGCTCCGCCCGGATGATCGCGGTGTGCTTGTCACCGCTGCTGCGGCGAGCCGCGTCCAGGTCGTAGTAGATCTTGCCCGAGCAGATGACCACGCGACGGACCTTCTCAGGCGCGATCGAGTCGTCCCCGATCAGCGGCTGGAAGGTGCCCGAGGTGAAGTCCTCGGCGGCCGACGTCGCGGCCTTCAGGCGCAGCAGCGACTTCGGCGTGAACATCACCAGCGGGCGCTCCAGCGGCGACTTCGCCTGCCAGCGCAGCAGGTGGAAGTAGCTCGCCGGGGTGGTCGGCATCGCGACGGTCATGTTCTCCTGCGCGCACTGCTGCAGGAACCGCTCGATGCGGCCCGAGGAGTGGTCCGGGCCCTGGCCCTCGTAGCCGTGCGGCAGCAGCAGGGTCACGCTGGAGCGCTGTCCCCACTTCTGCTCGCCGGCACTGATGTACTCGTCGATGATGGTCTGGGCGCCGTTGACGAAGTCGCCGAACTGTGCCTCCCACATCACCAGTGTGTCCGGACGGGTCAGCGAGTAGCCGTACTCGAAGCCCAGCGCCGCGTACTCGCTGAGCAGCGAGTCGTGCACGTGGAACTTCGTGGTCCCGTTGTCGAACTGCTTGAGCGGCGTGTGGGTCTGACCGGTCTCGCGGTCCATCAGCGAGGCGTGGCGCTGACCGAAGGTGCCGCGGCGGCTGTCCTGGCCGATCAGGCGGACCGGGTGGTCGTCCAGCAGCAGCGACCCGAAGGCGAGCAGCTCACCGGTGGCCCAGTCGACCGCGTCGTTCTCGACCATCGTCGCCCGCCGGGACAGCTGGGGCGTCAGGCGCGGGTGCGCGGTGAAGCCCTCGGGCAGCGACACCTGGGTGTCGATGATCCGCTTGACCGTCTCGGTGCTGATCGCCGTCTCGACCTTGGAGTGGTCCAGACGGGACTCGGTGAAGACCTCGGGCTTGACCACGGCGCCCGCCTCGACCGGCTTCCTCTCGACCTCACGGGTCTCGGTGAAGGCTCGCTCGAGTTCGGTCTGGTAGTCGCGCAGCGCGGACTCCGCCTCCTCCACCGTGATGTCACCGCGGCCGATGAGGGACTCGGTGAACAGCTTGCGGGTGGAGCGCTTGGCGTCGATGACGTCGTACATCAGCGGCTGGGTGAACGCGGGGTTGTCGCCCTCGTTGTGCCCGCGGCGCCGGTAGCAGACCATGTCGATGACGACGTCCTTGTTGAACGCCTGACGGTAGGCGAAGGCCAGGTGCGCGACCCGGACCACGGCCTCGGGGTCGTCCCCGTTGACGTGGAAGATCGGCGCCTGGACCATGCGGGCCACGTCGGTGGCGTACACGCTGGAACGGCTGTCGTTCGGCGAGGTGGTGAAGCCCACCTGGTTGTTCACGATGACGTGCACCGTGCCGCCGGTCCGGTAGCCGCGCAGCTGGGACAGGTTCAGCGTCTCGGCGACCACGCCCTGGCCGGCGAACGCGGCGTCGCCGTGGATCAGGATCGGCAGGACCGTGAAGCCGTGCGGGCCCTTGTCCAGGACGTCCTGCTTGGCGCGCACGATGCCCTCGGCCACCGGGTTGACCGTCTCCAGGTGGGACGGGTTGGCGGCCAGGGAGATCTGGATCTTGTCGCCCTCGCGGGTCTCGAAGGTCCCCTCGGTGCCCAGGTGGTACTTGACGTCACCGGAGCCGTGCGCGCTGCGCGGGTCGAGGTTGCCCTCGAACTCACCGAAGATCTGCCCGTAGGACTTGTCGCAGATGTTGGCCAGCACGTTCAGGCGGCCGCGGTGGGCCATGCCGATGACGGCCTCGTCCAGCTCGGCCTTGGCCGCCTTGGAGATCACGCCGTCCAGCAGCGGGATCAGCGACTCGCCCCCCTCGAGGGAGAAGCGCTTCTGGCCCACGTACTTGGTCTGCAGGAAGGTCTCGAAGGCCTCCGCACTGTTGAGCCGGTGCAGGATGTGCAGCTGCTCGTCGCGGTCGAGCTTCTCGTGCTCGCGCTCGACGTGCGACTGGATCCACTCCCGCTCCTCCGGGCTCTGGATGTGCATGTACTCGATACCTACCGTGCGGCAGTAGGTGTCGCGAAGCACTCCCAGGACGTCGCGCAGCTTCATGACCTGCTTGCCGCCGAAGCCCCCGGTCGGGAACTCGCGGTCCAGGTCCCAGAGCGTCAGGCCGTGCTCGAGCACGTCCAGGTCCGGGTGCTTGCGCTGCTCGTGGGTGAGCGGGTTGGTGTCGGCCATCAGGTGGCCGCGCACGCGGTAGGCGTGGATCAGCTCCTGGACCCGAGTGGTCTTGTCGAGCTGGGTCGCCTTGTTGACGTGGATGTCCTGGACCCAGCGGACCGGCTCGTACGGGATCCGCAGCGAGTTGAAGATCTCGTCGTAGAAACCGTCCTCGCCCAGCAGTAGCTGGTGGATCCGGCGCAGGAACTCGCCCGACTGGGCGCCCTGGATGATCCGGTGGTCGTAGGTCGACGTGATCGTCATGATCTTGCTGATGCCCAGCTCGCTCAGCGTGTCCTGGGACGCGCCCTGGAACTCGGCCGGGTACTCCATGGCCCCGACGGCGAGGATGGTGCCCTGTCCGGGCATCAGGCGCGGCACGGAGTGCACGGTTCCGATGCCGCCCGGGTTGGTCAGGCTGATCGTGGTGCCCTGGAAGTCCGGGACGCCCAGCTTGTTGTTGCGGGCCTTGCGGACCAGGTCCTCGTAGCCGCTCCAGAACTCGTTGAAGTCCATCTCGTCGGACTTCTTGACGGAGGGCACGACCAGCTGCCGGGAACCGTCGCCCTTCTGCAGGTCGATCGCCAGGCCGAAGTTGATGTGTTCGGGCTTGGCGACGCCGGGCTTGCCGTCCACCTCCGTGTAGGAGTAGTTCATCTCCGGCATGGCTTTGGCTGCCTTGACCATGGCGTAGCCGATGAGGTGGGTGAAGGAGACCTTCCCACCGCGGCCGCGCCGGAGATGGTTGTTGATCACGATGCGGTTGTCGAACAGGAGCTTGACCGGCACCGCGCGAACGCTCGTCGCGGTCGGCAGCCCCAGGCTCGACTCCATGTTGGTCGCGGTGCGGGCGGGTGCGCCGCGCAGCCGCTCCTCGTTGACCTGGAGCGCATCATCGGTGCTCTTGGGTGCCGCGGCCGGGGCCGCGGCGGCGGACTTCTTCTTCGGAGCCGGGGCTGCGGGGGCCTTTTCGCCCTGCGTCTTCGCAGCGCCGCCCCCTGCCTTGCCGCCAGCCGGTTCCGCGGGCTTGTAGTCCGCGAAAAAGTTCCACCAGGCCTTGTCAACGGAGTTCGGGTCGTTCAAGTACTTCTGATAAAGCTCCTCGACCAACCACTCGTTGGGGCCGAAATCTGTCAGGGGTTGAGACGCCTCAGACGACACGGCGGAGATCGCCCACTTCCGCAGCTCGCTTGTGAATGTGTAGGTAAGACGGGTGGCTGCTGGCAAGGCGGGCTCAATAGAAGCAAGGTATCGCCCCGCTCGCGCGAGGACTATCTGACCTGGCCAGCACTCGTCGCGTACCAGGCTACTTGTACGGGCCTCCTGGGCGGGAACATCCGTGTTGTTGAAACTGGGAGATACCTAACAATCTTTCACACGTGCCTTGCCTCTGCGTGTCGCCATCCTTGCCCTGGGTGTCTATGGGGTCGCATTTCCTCCTGTTTGTCGGGATTTTTGCTGCGCGTTCCTGTGACCGCCTCCGGCCAAGCCCGGTGCGGCGCGTCACATGTTTCTCGACGGCGTCCCGATCGGCGCCGCCGGACAGCAACCGACGGTGCGCGAGGGGTGCCCGGCGGTGAAACGCCGGTGAACGGTCACGGCGGTGTACGGATCTGCGCGCTCTACCCCGTTCGCCCACGTGGACGACCCTCCCCTGCCTACGATCGCCTTACGAACGCCGACGAGATCGGGTGGGGGAGGCCCATGAAGGGGCTGGGGGAACTGGAGGCGGCCATCATGGGCGCGCTGTGGCGCTCTGAGGGTCCGCTCTCCGTGCGTGAGGTCCGCGAGACCATGGTCTACGACCGGGAGATCGCCTACACAACCGTCATGACGGTCGCGAACATCCTCTTCCACAAGGAGATGCTGGACCGCGAGAAGTCCGGCCGCGCCTGGGTCTACTGGCCCCGGGAGAGCCACGCCGAGTACACCGCGCGGATGATGGGCGAAGTCCTCGACACCGGCCCCGACCCCGGCGCCACCCTGCTCCGGTTCGTGGAACGCTTCAGCGACGAGGAGATGGCCCGCCTCCACCACGTGTTCAGCCAGGTGCGCGACCGGCGCGGCACGGGCCGCTCCCACACCTCACCGGCGCCGCAGTGAGCGCACGCTCCGCGTGGAGACCGCCGCCCCGGTCGCCGCGAGCGTCAGCCCCGCCACGATCAGCAGTGCCCGGCCCGGCCCGATCGCCTCGGCCACCGGGCCGATCGCGACTTGCCCCACCGGCATCGCCACGAACGACCCCAGAGCGTCGTAGGAGTACACACGGGAGAGCCGTTCAGGCGGGATGTTCTCCTGCACCGACACCTCCCAGGCCACGCTGAACTGCTCCACCGCCACTCCGCCGACGAACATCGCCGCGAACAGCAGCGGAACCACCGGCGAAGGGGTGGCCAGCACGAAGAACGGCGCGGTCTGGAACGCCACCAGAGCGGTCCCGTAGAACAGGGCGCGCTGGGGCTGCCAACGCGCGGCCAGCACCCCGCCGACCAGCAGCCCGGCGCTGTTGACGGCCATGAGGAGTCCCCACGCGGTCCGCCCGAAGGTCTCGTCGGCGATCCCCGGACCCAGAACGGCGGTCGTGGCCGACCACCCGGCGTTGACCACCATGAACTGCAGCACGATGATCCACACCCACGGCCGGGCCACGAACTCGCCCCACCCGTCCCGCAGGTCGGCCAAGACGCTGCCGCCCGAGGCCGTCACCCCAGAGGTTGTCGGCAGGCGGAGGAAGAGGAAGGCCGCACCGGCTGCGGCGAAGAGCGCGGCCACCGCGGCGATCGCCCATCCGGCACCCGCCAGGCCGACCACCACACCGCCCACGGACATCCCGGCGAACATGCCCATGTGCTTGGCGATGCCCACCAGGGCGTTGGCCTGGCGTAGGAGGCGGAGCGGAACGGTCTGCGGGGTCAGCGCCGCCGCGGCCGGCAGGTTGACCGACGCAGCGGCTCCGTTCACCACACTCAGGAGGACCATCAGGGGCAGGGACGCGGCGCCGGTGAGCAGCGCCAGGGCCAACAGGCCCTGCGACAGCGCGGCCAGCGCACAACCGCCCTGGAGCACCAGTGAGCGCGGCAACCGGTCGGCAATAACCCCGCCCAACAGCAGCAGTGCCACGTTGGCCGCGGAACGCGCGCCCACCACCAAGCCCACCAAGGCCAGTGAACCGGTCACGTCCAACACGGCGAAGGCCAGAGTCACCGAGGCCATGCCGTTCGCGAAGAGCATCAGCACCCGGCCCAGTGCCAGGACCCGGAAGGCCGGGTGCGCCAACGGCGCGGTGATACCGGGACCGGCGTCCCTCGTCCGGGTCACTCCCGAACCTGCCCTGTCATCCCCGCACCCGCCCTCTCGTCCCCGGACCCGCTGTCCCGGTCGAACAGCGACCGAAGCACACTCGCGGATCGGGGGAGGGGGGTCAACACGTTTTCCCCGGGGGAGAGGTCCGCCCACACAGGTGCAGTGGCTCACCCGCACCGGGACAGGGCCGGTTCAGAACCCGGGCCAGGACTCAGGACAGGACCCAGCTGCGGCCCTCCGCCGCCAGCTTCTCCACGAGGGTGGCGCTGTCGTGTTCCTTGGCGAAGAGGTGTTCGGGCCGGGAGATCGGCACGATCCACAACCACCGCACCGGGTCCCCCTGGAAGGTCAGCCCCGAGGTGTCCGGTGGCAGGTGGGCGGGGTCGTTCATCAAGGGGCTGGGGTCCTCCAGCAGCAGAACGGCGCCCGCGCCGCCGCGCATGGAGCGGTCCTCGGGGTTGTCCAGCCACTTGACCGTGTGCCCCGTCCCGAACCAGGTGACCGCCCGCCACGGGAACGCCCCGATCCACCGGAAGATCCGTGCGGCGTGGTGGGCGGGCATGGTCGTCGCCAAGGCCAGTTCCACCCGCGCATGGTGGGAGGTGTCGGCCATGTAGCGGTCCAGGGTGGGCATCCGCTGCCCGCACATGCCCACGGTGGAGAGCACGGTGAAGGGTCTCTCTTCGGTGGGCGGGCGTTCCGAGACCCGCAGCAGCGGCGGGTGCCCGTCGGAGACGTCCCAGTAGTGCCCGGGCTCGCCGATCCGCCGGTTCAGGTGGCTGAGGACGGTCCGCTGCACGCTGCGCCAGGCCCCGGAGGCGCGCCGCCAGTCCCAGTACGCCTCGGCGTGGACCACCCGGGGCCACAACTGGTTCTTGACCGAGTCCAGTTCCCAGGCGTAGGCGCTGTGCCCGATCGCCTCGCGGGCGTATCCGGGAAGGCCGCTGTCGGCCTCGGCCCAACCCGGTATCACCGCGAGCAGGCCCTCCTCGTCCACGAGGGCCACCCCGTCGCCCTCCTCGAACCACACCGCTCGCAGCGTGGCCGGGTCGAAGCGGGGGCGCCCCTGCGGGTGCTTGGTGTAGGCCTCCGGCATCAGCGGGGCCTCGCCCTGGTAGAGGCCGCTCGACTCGCTCTCCCGCGGGGCGCTCTCGTGGTTGGCCAGCCACACCGGGACCCGGATGCGCTCACGGGCGTCCAGCAGGTAGGCGGCCGTGGTGTGGGAGTCACACTCGACGACGACGCGACGACTCTGATACGGACTGATCTCGTCGAGTAGGACGTCGATCCCGGTCACCGGCCCTCCCACGCGCCGACCCTCAAGGCTGTCGTTTTGTCGTTGCACCCGGAACTGTACCCAGTCCGGGCCGTCCGCACAGTAAGTAGAATCGACGGTAGTGCCCTGACAGGCGGAGCAGCACTGAAGCCGCGTATAGGTCGTATAACGACCCGTGCCGTCACATACCTTCCGCGCCGGGCGCAGTCCACCGACTCCACTCCTTACGGATACTTATGCCCGCCGAGCTCACATTCGTCGCACCCCGCCGCGCCAAGCCGCCCCGGCACCTGGCCGACCTCAGCCCCGAAGAGCGGCAGGAGGTCGTGCGGGAACTGGGCGAGAAGCCCTTCCGGGCCAAGCAGATCGCCCAGCACTACTACGGTGCCCTGGAGTCGGACACTGCCAAGATGACCGATCTCCCCGAGGGCTCCCGGGAGAAGCTCGGCGAGGCGCTGCTGCCCACGCTGCTCACCCCGGTCCGGCACATCACCTGCGACAACGGGATGACCCGCAAGACCCTCTGGAAGGCCTTCGACGGGGTCATGTTCGAGTCGGTGCTGATGCGCTACCCCGACCGGGTGACCCTGTGCATCTCCTCTCAGGCCGGCTGCGGCATGAACTGCCCGTTCTGCGCCACCGGCCAGGCCGGGCTGACCCGCAACCTGTCCACCGGCGAGATCGTCGAGCAGGTGGTCGCGAGCGCCCGTGACCTCGACCGCGGCGAGGTCGCCGGGGGACCGGGCCGGATCAGCAACATCGTGTTCATGGGCATGGGTGAGCCCATGGCCAACTACAAGCGGGTGCTGCAGACCTGCCGACAGCTCACCGACCCGGTCCCGGGCGGTCTGGGCATCTCCCAGCGCGGTGTGACCGTCTCCACGGTGGGCCTGGTGCCCGCGATCAACAAGCTCATCGACGAGAAGATGCAGGTCCGCCTGGCCATTTCGCTGCACGCTCCGGACGACGAGCTCCGCGACGAGCTGGTGCCGATCAACACCCGGTGGAAGGTCCAGGAGGTCCTGGACTCCGCTTGGCGCTACGCCGGGACCACCGGCCGCCGCGTGTCCATCGAGTACGCGCTGATCAAGGACATCAACGACCAGGCCTGGCGGGCCGACCTGCTGGGCAAGCTCCTCAAGGGCCACCTGGTGCACGTCAACCTCATCCCGCTCAACCCGACACCGGGATCGAAGTGGACGGCTTCGCGCCCGGAGGACGAGCGGGAGTTCGTGCGGCGGCTCCAGTCGCACGGGGTCTCCGTCACCGTCCGGGACACCCGCGGCCAGGAGATCGACGGCGCCTGCGGACAGCTCGCCGCCGCCGAGAAGTAACCCGGGATGACCGAGACCGCCCTGGCGTTCGTAGTGGCCACCGCGGCCGGGCTGGTCCCGCTCATCAACATCGAGCTGTACCTCGTGGGCGCCGTCGCCGTTCTGGACGACGGCGCCCTCGTCGCGATGGCGGTGGCCGCCGCGGTGGGACAGACCCTCGGCAAGATCCCCTACTACTACGTGGGCCGGGGGACGATCTCCGCGCCGTGGCTCAGGCGCAGGGCCGCCACCCCCGGCAAGTGGTCCGCGCGGGTGGCGGAATGGCGCGCCAAGGCGGAGGCCCGCCCGGTCTGGGGCGCCGGACTGCTGGCGCTGAGCTCCTTCGCGAGCATTCCGCCGTTCATGGTGGTCTCGGTACTCGCCGGTGTGGTCCGGATGAACCTCGCGCTGTTCTGCGCGGTCACCTTCGTCACCCGCGCCGCGCGCTTCCTCATCCTGGTACTGGCGCCCGCCTGGGCCCTGTCCTACCTTCCGGCCTGAGCGGGCCTCCCGGACTCACCGTCGCCTTCGGGCCGACCGGGCTGGGCCTCGCGGCGTTCGGCGCCGCCCACCAGCCGGATCAGCAGCGACCGCAGTTCCCGGATGTGCGCTGCGGCGTCGAACCCGGTCTCGGTGGCGGCGCGCAGGAAGAGCGCGCCGATCAGCGTCTGGATCCAGGTGGCGGTCGCTTCCGCGCCGAGGGCCGGATCGACCCTGCCCTCCTGTGCCGCCCGGGACACGAGGCCGGTCAGGACCTCGAGTTCGGCGGCGCTGTCGGACTCCAGCGCCTCGGCCAGTTCGGGGTCCCGGTGGGCCTGTCGCAACGCCTCCATCACCAGCCCCGCGGCCACGGGACTGGCCGCCGGTGCCGCCAGGTGCTCCACCAGGTCCAGGAGGGCCGTCCACGGGTCGTCGTGGGCGTGCGCGGCGGAGAGTGTGCCGGAGCGGTCGCCGCCCTCATCGGTGAGGATGGCGAGGAAGACCGCGCGCTTGCTCGGGAAGTAGTGGAACAGGGCGCCCGAACTGACCCCGGCGGCTCTGCGGATCTCGGCGGTCGAGGTCCCGTCGAGGCCCCGGGACGCGAACAACGGTGCCGCCGCGTCCATGATGCCGCGGCGTTTGGCCTGGTACTGGATGGGATCGACCTTGCGCACGACTCACCTTTGTACCACCGGGCGGCCGTCGCGGAAGACCGCTACGACTTCCCGGATGGCGGTGATATCGGCCAGCGGGTCTCCGGCGACGGCGATCAGGTCAGCTGCCCGCCCCTCGGCGATCGCACCGATCCGGTCGGTGCCCAGGACCTGGGCGGCCTCCGCGGTCGCGGCCCGCAGTGCCGCGTGCGGCCCCATGCCGCTGTCGGCCAGGAGCTCCAGTTCCCGGTGCAGGCCGGCGCCGAACGAGACACCGGGCACTGCCGCGTCGCTTCCGGCGACGATCCGGCCGCCGGTGTCGTGCAACTCGGCCAGGCGCTCCCGGAGCTTCCGGTGCTCGTCCGGGTCGGTGGCCACCTCGGTGACGGCCAGGGTCGGCGTGATCGGGATGCCGCGCCCGACCAGCTCGTCCAGGAGATTCTCGGGCCACCCGTCCAGGACGCCCCGGACCTCCATGTGCTCGACCCCGTCCACTCCGGCGGCCAGGGCCTCGGCGAGGTCCGGTTCGGAGCCCCAGTGCGCGGTGACGGAGAGGCCGTGTTCGTGCGCCTCGGACACGATGGCCTCGAGGACCTCCGCGGGAAGGGGGTCCAGCTCCAGGTTCGCGGGATCCCCCCGTTCCTGTACCACCTTGACGAGGTCCACCGGGTCGTCACCGGCGGCGAGTGCGCGCACGTCGCTCCGGGCCTCCTCGGCGGTGGCCGGCAGGCGGACCGTGTCGGAGTCGGCCTCCACACCGAAGGTGACGACGGGGTGCCCTCCGGGGGTGGTGAACAGGGGACCCGACGTGTACAGGCGCGGTCCCTCCAGCTCGCCCTCGCGGAGCATCCGGCGCATCTCCATGATCCAAGAGTGGTCGTCACCCAGACCGCGCACCGTCGTCACCCCGTGCTCGAGCAGAGCGCGGCGGGCCGAAGGCGCGTAGCGCATCATCTCGTAGAACACGCCCGGGATGTCGGTCGGCCCGAGCTCCTCATCGGGTTCCTGCTGCGGGAAGCCCAGGTGCACGTGGAGGTCGATCAGGCCCGGCAGGAGCGTATGACCGCTCAGGTCCACGATCTCGGTGTCCTCCGTCAGTACCACGTCGTCGTCGGCGGCGACCTCAGCGATAACACCGTCCTCGACGACCACCGTCGTGCCCTCGCGGGGTTCCAGGTCCTCCCCGGTGAGTACTGTGGCGCCGGTCAGGGCGAACCGGCCCCGCTGCGGGTCCTCCCGCGGTCGGTACATCGTGGCGAGGAAGTGGCCCACACCCCCGGCGCCGACGAGGACCCCCAGGCCGCCCAGCACCAGCAGCCCGCGCAGGAACCGCCGCCGCGTACTCCTCTTCCCCCGGCCGCCCTGGCCCTGCTCCGTCGTGCCGTCCGTTCGGCTCATGGACCTTCCCCGAACCCGTTCATTAATAGACCGATTGATCTGTTTATATCAGCAGCCACAACCTCCCAGGGATGTGCGGGTGGACGGTTCGGGGTTCCTGCCGGAGTCAGATCGCTTCGTCGGCCAGGCGGTCCACGGCAGCGACGACCTCGGAGCCGTGGATGGTGTCGGGGTCGTTGTGGCCCCCGCCGGGCAGGTCGATCGTCTCGAACAGGTTCGCGCTGGCCTCGGCCACCGCCTGGCTCTGGTCAGGGGGAACAACGGTGTCGGCGTCGCCGACGACCACGCTGGTGGGCCGGTCGATCTCGGCGACCCGATCGGCCACCGGGTACTCGTCCCGGAGGATCAGGCGCACGGGGACGATCGGGTAGTGGTAGCTGCCCATGTCCGCCAGGGAGCTGAACGGGGAGCGCAGGAACAGCGCGCCGGGCGGCCGTTCCGCCGCGAGGTTGGCGGCCACGCCCGCGCCCAGGCTCTCGCCGAAGTACACGGTGTCCTCCGCCTCGAACCCCCGCTCGGCCAGGGCGTCCGAAGCGGCGCGCGCGTCGGCTGTCAGGCCTTCTTCGGAGGGGCTTCCTGGGTTTCCGCCGTAGCTCCGGTAGTCGAAGACCAGCACCGAGAAACCCTCCGCGGCCAAGGCGCGCGCCAAGGGGGCGCGGCTCTCCCGGTTGCCCGCGTTGCCGTTGGTCACCAGGACGGCGGTCTCCCGGTCCTCGCCTTCGGCGGGGACGAACCAGGCGCCGAGATCCAGGCCGTCGTCGGTGTGCAGGCGCACGTCCTCGGCGCCTTGGATGACTTCTTCGGCGGGCGGCGGCTCGCCGCCCATGGGCAGGTAGATGACCGACCTCTGCAAGGCCCACAAGAGTCCCATCAGCACCACGAGTACGAGGGCGACGACGGCGGCCACGGTCAGGACGCGCCGGGTCCGGCGCGGCCGGGTGCGGCCCTCCGCCACGGACATGGGTTCCCCTTTCGTGTCGACTGGAGATCGGGTTCCCGTGCGGGCTACCCGATCCCGGGTAGAACATCCTTCTGGTTTGCATTGCAAACCGAAACCTCGGCGCCTACGGTGGAGAAAAGGTTTGCACTACAAACCGGAGGTTCGGATGACCACCCCCCAGGACTTGGAGCGGCTCGAACGGATCCGCCACGTCACCGCCAACTACCGCGACTACCAGGGGCTCCAACAGATCCCGGCGGCGCTCTTCGTGCTGGGCCTGCTGCTCGTCCGCGACGGGGAGGCGGGATGGCTGTTGATCAGTCTGCCCGCCTTCATGGTCCTGAGCGCCCTGGTCCGCGGGTACTACCGCCGACGGTTCGGCCGCGTCCAAGCGCTCTTCAGCCCCGGCCGGACCGCCGTGTACATGTTCGTGCCCGTAGGTTTCATCGTGTTCATCCTGGTCGCGGCCAACCTGAGCGCCGCCTACGGCTGGAGCTACGGACCACTGGGGGTTGCTGGCCTCGTGTTCGCGATCTCCTTCGTCGCGCTCGCCTACACCCACTGGCGGATGCGGGCGCACTACCTGGTCGCGGGGGCCGTCATCGGCCTGGCGAGCCTGCTGCCCCTGGGGATGCTCATGCCCTCGGGTGTCCACCCGCTCAGCTTCGCCGCCACCGAGTCGCTCCTGGTCACTTTCGCTGCCGTACTCTGCATCGGGGGACTGCTCGACCACCGCACACTGGTGCGCACCCTCCCGCCGGTGACGGAGACGGCGCAACAGAACGGAACGGACTGAGCATGGGCACGCCCTTCGAGGACATGGCGGAGATCGACCGCCTGGTCCACGATCCCTCGCGGCTGGCGATCTCCAGCGCCCTCCTCTCCTGTGAGAGCGCGGACTTCCTCTTCCTCCAGCGTCTCACCGGGCTGTCCAAGGGCAACCTGTCCAGCCACCTGTCCAAACTGGAGCGGGGCGGGGTCGTCCGGGTCGAGAAGACCTCGGGCGGTCGGCCCAGGACCGTTGTCAGCCTCACCGACGCGGGCCGCAACACGGTGTCCGAGCACTGGGACCGGCTCGTGCGGCTGCGCAACGCCGCCGAACAGTGGACCAACCCCGAGCCCCCTGGGTAGGGGCCTGGGGCGGTCCGCCCGCTGCGCTCAGGCCGTGGTGAGGTCGCGTCGGCGGAACCCGATGAGGGCCACCGCCGCCGCCACCAGGACCGCACCCGCGTAGACCAGGAACGGGACGGCCTCGAAATCGTCCATCGGCGGTGCCGCCAGGATCTCGAACGCGCTCGCGTCCATCGCCTGGTCGGGCAGCCCGACCAGGGCACCCAGTACCGTCGCCAGGATGCTGTACCCCAGCCACGCCCAGACCAGCGGGACCGCCCTGGGAACGGCCCCCGACAGGAGCGCGGCCAGCGCGCCGAAAGCCAGGGCGGCCGGGATCTGGGTCAGAGAGGCCTCGACCATGGTGCCCGCCCAGGACGCGTCGTCCAGGGACGCCGCGGCGGCCAGGCCCAAGCCCGCACCGCCGACCACCACGATCAAGGTCGTGGCCAAGGCGGCGACCAGAAGGGCCGAACCGAACCAGCGGGTCCGGCCCACGGCGGTGGCCAGGACCGCCTCCGCACGCCCGGAGGTCTCCTCGGTACGGGCCCGCAGCACCGACAGCGCACCGTAGGCCGCCCCCACCATGGTGACGTAGACGCCCATGGTGCCCAGGAACCCGCCTACGAGGTCGTCCGCGTCGTCGCCGATGACGGCCGCGAGCTCCGGGTTGGTGTCGATCATCGCCTCGACTTCGGTGGCCAGGCTGCCGAAGGACAGGGCGAAGAGGAACACGGCCGCCGTCCAGGCGAGCACGGCCCCGCGCTGCTGGTGCAGGTGCAGGGCGAACGTTCCCGAGAGCAGACGGCCCGCGTCGGCCGGTCCGGGCCGGGTGGCCACGAGTCCGGCGCCCAGGTCGCGGCGGGCCGCCAGAGCGAAGGCCACCGTGAACAGCACCGCGACCACCGCCGGGTAGAGGGCCAGCGGCGCCCACGAGAGTTGGTCGAAGGGCCGGGCCTGCTGGACCCAGGCGAACGGCGAAAGCCAGGAGAGCGCATTGCCGCCCGGCTCGGAGATGTCGCCCACCACCCGGCACATGAAGAGCACTCCCACCGCGAGGAAGGCCAAGCCGGCGGCGGAGCGTCCGTGCTCGGACACCTGGGCACCTACTGCGGCCAGCGCCCCGAAGGTGATCCCGGCCAGCGCCAGCCCCAAGCCGTAGGCGAGGGAGTCGGCCGCGGGCAGATCGAAGGCGGTCATCGACAGCGCGATGAGGGCGCCGATCGCCAGGTTGGCCAGGGCGACCGTGACCAGTGCCGCGGCCATCTGGGCACCGGACCCCAGGACGCTGGCGCGCAGGAGCTCCGAGCGGCCGCTCTCCTCCTCGGCCCGGGTGTGCCGGACCACGTGCAGGACGCTCATCACCGCCAAAGCGATGAGTAAGGTCATGGTCAGCTCGTTGACCAGCATCGGGCCGAGCGTGTAGTCGTCGAGCCCGTATCCGGGGCCCCCGAAGACGATGCCGGTCGGGGAGTCCATGAGGGCGGCTCTGCCCTGGCGCTCGGCTTCCGTGGCGAACATGTCGTCCAGGGCCGGGACGCTCGCCGCGGTGAGCCCGGCCAGGGCGAGGACCCACAGTGACAGCCGCAGGCGGTCTCGGAGCAGGACGAAGCGGATAAGCGCCCTGGTGCCGGTGAACACGCTCATGACGACCCGCCTCCTTCGGAAGCGACCAGCTCCTCGCCGTAGTGGCGCATGAACAGCTCCTCCAACGACGGCGGGTTGCTGATCAGGGAGCGCACACCAAGCGCGGTGACCTCACTCATCACCGGGCCCAACCGGGCGTTGTCCACGGAGAAAGCCACTCGGCCGCCGTCGACCTCGAGGTCGTGCACGCCCGCCAAACGAGCCAAGGTCTGGGGATCACCGTCGACCGTGGCGTGCACCGCCGAACGCGTGAGGTGGCGTAGGTCGGCCAGAGTGCCGGACTCCACGGTGCGGCCCTGGCGGATGATGGTGACGGTGTCGCACAGCTTCTCGACCTCGGACAGGATGTGGCTGGACAGCAGTACCGTCCGGCCCGCGTCCTTGGCCTCTTGGACGCACTCGGTGAAGACCGCCTCCATGAGAGGGTCCAGCCCAGAGGTGGGTTCGTCGAGGATGAGCAGTTCGGCGGTGGAGGCCAGCGCCGCCACCAAGGCCACCTTCTGCCGGTTGCCCTTCGAGTAGGTGCGCGCCCTCTTGGTGGGATCGAGCTCGAAGCGCTCCAGGAACTCCCGCTTCCGCGCGGTGTCGATCCCGCCGCGCAGCCGCCCGAGCAGGTCGATGGCCTGGCCGCCGGTCAGGTTGGGCCACAGGGTGACGTCCCCGGGCACGTAGGCCAGGCGCCGGTGCAGGGCGACCGCGTCCTTCCACGGGTCGCCGCCGAGCAGCTGAGCCATGCCTCGGTCGGCGCGCAGGAGGCCGAGCAGGACCCGGATGGTCGTCGACTTGCCCGACCCGTTGGGGCCGAGGAATCCCGCCACCTGCCCGGTCTTCACGGTCAGTTCGAGGCGGTCGAGGGCCTTGAAGCGGCCGAAGGACTTGTCGAGGCCTCGGACCTCGATTGCTGGTGACGGGGACATCGGAATCTCCTCGCGGTGTTCGGAACGGGACTCAGGTGTCTGTCGAGGTGTCCGGGGCTGGAGGGGCGCCAGGGGCGGACGGGTCTGTGCTGGGGGTTTCCAGGTGTTCGAGGTAGCCCTCGAAGATCGAGCGGTCGGCGAGGAGGGGCTCGCTGTACATCTCCAGGGCCGGGAGCATGTAGGCCGCCGTCCACTCCCGGAACACCGCGCCGAAGTCGATGTCGGGCCCCCGGTGGTGGAGGTTGACGTGCAGCAGGAGTGAGCCGAGCGCGGTCGAGGTGGCGAAGCGGGCCCGCGCGGCGGGGTCCCGGCTGGGGTTCATGGTGCCCGCCTCCACCCCGAGGGCGAGGTAGCGCTCCGCGTCCTCTGCCAGGTCGTCGAAGAAGGCGGAGGCCAGAGGGCCGCCCGCTCGGAGGGCGTTCAGCAGGTAACCGAGCAGGGGGGCGTACCGGTCGATCTCGGCGAGCTGGCGCAGGAAGAGCTGGGAGTCCGCGTTCAGCGCCGACTCACTCTTGATCTCCGTGATCACCTGCCGGACGTGCTCGTCGCAGACCTCGCGCAGCCGCTCCTTGGACCCGAAGTGGTGGATCACCAGACCGGGGGAGACCCCGGCGTACTCGGCGATGACGCGTACGGAGACATCGAATCCGCGCTGTCCGAAGCATGTGACGGCGGCGTCCCGGATGCGGGCACGTGCGGTCAGATCCGAAGCTGAACTCATGTTCAATAGATTAAACACATGTTTAGTCCTTGGCAAGGGGCTTGCGGGCCCGGGCATACACTCGGGGCACGTTTTGGGACGCCGGGACGGGGTGCCGGAAGCGGCGCCGATCCGATGTCAAGAGGGGGAAGTTCGATGGTGCAGGTCGCGGTAGCCCAGTTCGCGCCGGGCCAGGACAAGGCCGAGAACCAGCGCTCGGTGGCGGAGCTGACCGCCCGGGCAGCAGCCGAGGGGGCGCGGGTCGTCCTGCTGCCCGAGTACACGATGTTCACGGCGCCGCGCACGGACCACCGCTATGTCGAGGCCGCCGAGCCGTTGGACGGCCCCTTCCTGGCCGACGCCGCGGACACCGCCCGCCGTGAGGGTGTGTACCTCGTGCTCGGGGTGAACGAGTCCGAGGGCGAGGGCGCCACCCACTTCACGAACACCCTGGTCGCGCTCTCCCCGGAGGGCAAGCGGGTCGCGCTCTACCGCAAGATCCACCTCTACGACGCCTTCGGGGTGAAGGAGTCGGACGTGGTCGCCCCAGGGCCGATCGAAGTGCCGGAGACCTTCACCGTCGACGACGTCGTGTTCGGCCTGCAGACCTGTTATGACCTGCGCTTCCCCGAGGTGACCCGGCGTATCGCCGATGCGGGCGCGCACGTGCTGCTCCTCGCCGCGCAGTGGGTCCCCGGCCCGCTGAAGGAGGACCACTGGCGCACCCTCGCCCGGGCGCGCGCCATCGAGAACACGGTCTACGTGGCTGCCGCCGGGCAGTCGGCGCCCACGGGGGCGGGCAACAGCATGGTGGTCGACCCGATGGGAACGGCGCTCGCGTCGCTGGGGGAGCAGACCTTCGAGGTCGCCTCGGCCCGGGTTTCGGCCGAGCGGGTCGACGCGGTCCGGGTCACCAATCCCGCACTGTCACTGCGCCGTTTCGGGGTCTCCGCGCCAGCCGAGGACTGAGTCCCGGCCGCGCTCTGGCTCGTATATATCCGGCGCTTCGCATGAAAATCCGGCCAGGGGCCGGGGTCTTCCCAGGGTTGGTCACTTAGGGTTATGATTTCCCTGCACGGAGTGATTTAGATCGGTCCGGGCCCTTCCAGGCGCCGAGAGCTTCTGATTCAATTAAGAGCCGGTAACTATCGGCCCGCCAGACTGTCCTAAACCACGGGGGGAGCAGGGACATTGCGCGGAACGAGCACGATGTGCAAACCAGACACGACGCCTGACGCGACATCCGAGATCTACGTCTACGAACCGACCTGGCTGAGCGGGGCGCAGCGCATGGGGGATGCCTGCGTCGTCTGCCACGCCAAGTGGCCCCGGCCCCGCCGGACCCTGGGGGAACTGCCGGACGGAAGTCACGTGTACGGATGTGACGAGTGCGCGGGGATCATCGGCCAGGCTCCGGTTTCCGACGGTGAGCCGCTGATCGCGGCGCGCTAGGGCGTGTTCGGTGGATGCTGCCCGTCGCGAGCGGTGCATCCAGTGGTGCTGGCACAAGGCCGAAGAAGGAGTCAGCCCGGGTTTGGCTGTCGACTGATGAGAACGCAGTGACAGTGCCGCTGGGGCGACGCGCAGCAGGGTATGTGTCCGCCGAGCATGCCCTAGGCGCTAGATGGTGGATGGGGGTTCTTTTGGAGCCCCATCCACCATGTGGCCGCTGTCGGTCGAACGGTCGCGCTCCGGGTCCGGGGGGAGTCATCGGACCCGGAGCGCTTCCGCTGACGCGCCCGCTTCCATGGGGAGGAGGGGAAATGAGCGCGTCTTTCCAGGATGGTCTCTCACGACATACGTGGCCTGCGGCCACACCCGGTAAGGGGTGTCGATGAACAACGATACTCCGTGTTGCCCGCTGTAGACCGTCAGTGAGAGACATTCGTCCGTTATTTCGGTGAACTCCCGTTAGCCGTTGGTCGGGAAACCCAGGTTGACGCCGCCCTCGGGGCGCCTGCTCGGGTCGGTCCAACGGGCGGTGACCGCCTTCGTCCGGGTGTAGAAGTGAACACCCTCCGTGCCGTGGGCGTGCGAGTCACCGAACAGGGACTGCTTCCACCCACCGAACGAGTAGTAGGCCATAGGTACCGGAATGGGCACGTTGATGCCCACCATGCCCACCTCGATCTCGTTCTGGAAGCGCCGTGCCGCGCCGCCGTCGTTGGTGAAGATCGCGGTCCCGTTGCCGTACGGGTTGTCGTTGACGAGCTTCACGGCCTCGTCGTAGTCGCCGACGCGGACCACGCTCAGCACCGGGCCGAAGATCTCCTCGCGGTAGCAGGACATGTCCGGGCCGACGTGGTCCAGCACGGAGGGGCCCAACCAGAAACCGTCCGAGGTGCCGCCCAGAACCGGGTGGACCCGACCGTCGATCGCCAGGGTGGCCCCCTCGCGTACCCCGGACTCCAAGTACGAGGCGACCTTGTCCCGGTGCTCGCGGGTGACGAGCGGACCCATCTCGCTGCGGTCGTCGTCACCGGGGCCGACCTTCAGCCGCGCCACGCGCTCGCCGATGCGCTCCATGAGGTCGTCGGCGACCGAGTCCACGACCGCGACCGCCGAGATGGCCATGCACCGCTCGCCCGCGGACCCGAACCCCGCGGAGACCGCGGAGTCCGCGGCCAGGTCCAGGTCGGCGTCGGGCAGGACCACCATGTGGTTCTTGGCTCCGCCCAGCGCCTGCACGCGCTTACCGTGCTCGGCCGCGGTCCGGTAGATGTACCGCGCGATCGGTGTGGAGCCCACGAAACTGACCCCGGACACGTCCGGGTGCTCCAGGATGGCGTCCACCGCGGCCTTGTCACCGTGCACCACGTTGAAGACGCCGTCGGGCAGCCCGGCCTCGGCCCACAGCTCGGCCAAGAGCACCGCCGCGGAGGGGTCCTTCTCGCTGGGCTTCAGCACGAACGTGTTGCCGCAGGCGATCGCCACCGGGAACATCCACATCGGGACCATCGCCGGAAAATTGAACGGTGTGATGCCGCTGACCACGCCCAACGGCTGCAGGATCGAGTAGGAGTCCACCCCTGTGGACACGTTCTCGGAGAAGCCGCCCTTGAGCAGGTGGGGGATGCCGCAGGCGAAGTCCACGACCTCCAGGCCCCGGGCCACCTCGCCCTGGGCGTCGGAGAAGACCTTGCCGTGCTCGGCGCTGACCAGCGCAGCCAGACGGTCGCTGTTGGCGCGCAGGAGCTCACGGAACCGGAACAGCGTCTGCACGCGCTTGGACAGCGGGGTGTCCCGCCAGCCCGGGAAAGCCTCTCTGGCGGCGGCCACCGCGGCGTCGACCTCCTCCGCCCCCGCGAGGTCCACCGTGCCGGAGACCTGGCCTGACGCCGGGTTGAAGATGTCCCCGCTCCGTTTGGCGGGGCCTTCGTGGGCGCCGCCGCCGATCCAGTGTTTGACGTGCTTGCTCATAACTTCCTCTTCCTCGTCTAGACCGTCACAGAGTGCTCAGGCCTCAGCGGCGATCGCGCGCACCGCGTCCAGCAGCACATCGCGGCCCTCAGCGGCCTCGTCGGTGGACAGCGTCAAGGGAGGGGCCATCCGAAGCACGTTGCCGTGCACGCCGCCCTTGCCCACCAGCAGGCCGCGCTCACGGGTCGCCTCCAGGACCTTTCCGGCCAGCGGCGAAGAGGGCGCGCCGGTCTCCGGGTCGACCATCTCGATCGCGAACATCAGGCCCTTGCCGCGGACGTCGTTCACGCACGGCAGCTCGCGCAGCGCACGCAGCCCCTCGATGATCGTGCCGCCCTGGCGCAGCGCGTTGCCCTGGAGGTCGTGCTCCAACACGTAGTCGAGGGTCGCCCCGGCCGCGGCCATAGACACGGGGTTGCCGCCGAACGTGGCCACCCCCAGGGCCTTCAGCCCGTCCATCAGGTCACCGCGGGCCACCACACCGCCCACCGCGAAGCCGTTGCCGAGGCCCTTCGCGAAGGTCAGTGCGTCGGGGGTCACCCCGTGGTTGCCGATCCCGAAGAAGCTCGTCCCGGTGCGGCCCCACCCGGTCTGTACCTCGTCCGTGATGAACAGGATCCCGTGCTCGTCGAGAACGTCCTTGTACGCCGCGTAAAGGCCGTCCGGCGGCATGGCGAACCCCCCCACGCCCTGGACCGGCTCGGCGATCAGGCATGCCACGTTGGGCGCGGTGGTGTCGA
Source organism: Nocardiopsis oceani (assembly GCF_054777395.1). NCBI lineage: Bacteria > Bacillati > Actinomycetota > Actinomycetes > Streptosporangiales > Nocardiopsidaceae > Nocardiopsis > Nocardiopsis oceani. The sequence continues at coordinate 46,660 of NZ_BAAHAR010000027.1, read as the reverse complement.
GCACGTCGCGCAGATCGGCCACGCAGGCGTCGATGTACTCCTGCTCGCTCATGCTCCGGAAGGCAGGGGCCGCATGGTCGGTCCCGTGGAGGTAGTGCACGTTGAGCGGCGACAGCGAGGAGTTCTTCCACGACCTGTTGCCGGTCACGGCCACGGTGCCGAAGGAGCGGCCGTGATAGCTGCCGCGCACCGCCAGGACCTCGTCGCTGCCGCGCGCGTGCGTGGCGAGCAGCAGCGCGGTCTCGTTGGCCTCGGTCCCGGAGTTGGTGAAGAACACCTTGGCGTCGGGGATGCCGGACAGGCGGGCGATCTTCTCGGCCAGCTCCACTTGGGAACGGATGAGGTACAGCGTGGAGGTGTGCACGACGCCCTTGGCGATCTGGCGCTCCACCGCCTCACGGACCTCGGCGACGTCGTAGCCGAGCATGTTGGTCACGATGCCGGTGAAGAAGTCCAGATAGGTGCGGCCTTCGGCGTCCGTGACCCGGGCGCCCTTCCCGCTGACGATCTCCATCGGTGACTCGTAGTACAGGGGCAACCAGGAGGGCATGACCGCGCGATGGCGCGAGAGAAGTTCCGACATGACCCCAGTCTCCCCAGGGGCGGGAAGCTTGGCCAGGACCACCATGTTGACAACATGCTGGCTCGCTTTACGAAATGTAAAGCACGTGACGGAGGTGCGGACCGAGTGCTCAGCGGACGGAGCCGTCCTGCACTCTGTAAAGCGGAACGCCCGCCTTCCTGACAGAACGTCCTAGACTGTCGGTGTGCTTCCCACCCTTGCCGAGGTCCTCCAACTCCCCGCCCTCCAGAAGGCCAGGCCCCGCGTGGTAGCGGGAGCCCAGTACCTGGACGTGGCCGTCCGCTGGGTCCACATCGCCGAGGTCACCGACCTCGCCCACCTCCTGCGCGGGGGCGAACTGGTGCTCAGCACCGGTATCGCCATGCCCGACGACCCCGAAGCCCTCCGCCGCTACATCGAGGACATCGCCGACGCCGGGGTCAGCGGCATCGCGGTCGAGCTCGGCCGCAAGTACCACGCCGAACTCCCCAAGGCCTTCCTCGACGCGGCCACCGACGCCCGGATCCCGGTCATCCTGCTGGATCGCGAGGCCCGTTTCGTCGAGATCACCGAGGCGGTCCACATCCGGGTGGTCAACGAGCAGCTGGAGGAGCTGCGCGAGTCCGAGAAACTCCACTCGGTCTTCACCCAGCTGTCCGTCGAGGGCGCCGACGCCGAACAGATCCTGCGGGAGGTCGCCCAGCTCTCCGGATGCCCGGTCGTCCTGGAGAACCTCACCCACCAAGTCCTCGGCTGCGACCTCAACGGTGAGGACCCCGGGACCCTGTTGACCTCCTGGGAGAGCCGATCGCGCGCGATCCGCACCGGCACCCGGACCGTCCACGCGCCCGCCACCGGCTGGCTGGTCACCACGGTCGGAGCCCGCGGTCAGGACTGGGGGCGCCTCATCCTCATCGTGGGCGCCACGCCCAGCGCGCGCCAGACCATGCTCATCGAGCGGGCGGCCACCACGCTCGCCCTTGGGCGCCTGCTGGAACGCCACCAGGAGAGCTTGGAGCGCCAGACCCACCGGACCATCATCGCGGGCATCATCGACCGGGCCTACTCCGATCCCGAGGAAGCCCTGGTGCGGGCCCGCGCCGTCGGGGTGCCGCTCAACGGGAGGGAACTGGTCGGGATCGTCCTGCGCCTGCGCGAGAGCGGCACCGGCCTGGCGGCCCAAGCCCGCCTCTCCGACACCGCGGAGGGGGCCGCCCGGGCCTGCCGCGAACTCCGCCTGCCCGCCCTGGTGGGTTCCCTGGACGACCTGCGGGTGGGCATCCTCCTGGCCCTGCCGAACCGGCAGCGCCTCGACGCCACTCTGCACCTGCTTGCGGACCGAGTGCGGAACACCGTCGGCGACGCGGCCGTGCTCGCGGTCGGTTCCTCCGGGGACGGCGTGCGCGAGGTGCGCCGCTCCTTCCTCGAGGCCCGCCAAGTAGGCGACGTGGCCATCAAACAGAGCGACCGGCGGCCCTTCTACCGGCTTCCCGACCTGCACCTGCGCGGGCTCCTGCACCTCTTCCGCGACGACGAGCGCCTGCAGACCTACGTGGAGCGCGAACTCGGCCCGCTCCTGGACCACGACGCCCGGCACGGCGGCGACCTCACGGACATGCTGCGCCACTACCTCGGGGCGGGGCGCAACAAGGCGCTGGCCGCGAGCCTGGCCCACCTGTCCCGGCCCGCCTTCTACGAGCGGCTCCGCAAGATCGCCAACGTGCTGGACGCCGACCTGGAGTCGGTGGAGACGTGCCTCTCCCTCCACGTGGCACTGCTGTCACTGGACTCGGTCCGCGAAAAACGCTGAGGGCCGGACGGTGATACCCGGGCGCCGAACCCGTGCAGTACTTTGGAATCCGTTGTGCGCGCCAATGGCAACAATGGATTCCTGCTTCGACTCGCGGAGGGCCCTGTGACCGAACAGCTCGAGCCCGGACCCGTGCGCCGGGTCAACGGTGTGGCGTTGGACGAGACCGCCAAGCGCATCATCGAGGTCCTCCAGGAGGACGGACGCCGGTCCTATGCGGCCATCGGCAAGACCGTGGGCCTGTCCGAGGCCGCCGTACGCCAACGAGTCCAGCGCCTGCTGGAGGCCGGGGTGGTCCAGGTCGTGGGGGTCACCGACCCCATGACCCTGGGATTCAACCGCCAGGCGATGATCGGCGTGCGCACCAACGGAGACCTCAACGCCGCCGCCGACGCGATCGCCGACCTCCCCGGCGTCGAGTACTTGGTGATCACGGCGGGCTCCTTCGACCTCCTGGTCGAGGTCGTCGCCGAAGACGACACCCGCCTCCTGGAGGTCCTTGCCGACATCCGGACCGTGGAGACCGTCGAGAGCACCGAGACCTTCCTCTACCTCAAGCTCCGCAAGCAGACCTACGCCTGGGGAACCCGGTAACGGACGGCCCCGGTGCCGTCCCGACCGCTTACAGGCCGGCGAGGGCCTCCTCGAGGATGTCCAGGCCCTCGGTGAGCAGGTCGTCGCCGATGACCAGCGGCGGCAGCATACGGATCACGTTGCCGTACGTGCCGGCGCTCAGCAGGACCAGGCCCCTGGCGTGGCAGTGGGCCAGGACCTGGGCGACGGCCTCCGGGTTCGGCTCCTTGCCGCCCTCGTGGACCAGTTCGATCGCGATCATCGCGCCCCGGCCGCGCACGTCGCCCACCACACCGAACTTGTCGGCGAAGGCGCGCAGGCGGCGGAGCATCAGCTCGCCGATCTCGCGGGCACGGCCCGCCAGGTCCTCTGCCTCGATCTTCTCGAGCGTGGCCAGCGCGGCCGCGCACGCGGCGGGGTTGCCGCCGTAGGTACCGCCCAGACCGCCCCCGTGCACGGCGTCCATGAGCTCGGCACGGCCGGTTGCCGCGGCCAGGGGCAGGCCGCCCGCGATTCCCTTGGCGGTGGCGATCAGGTCCGGAACGACACCCTCGTGCTCACTGGCGAACATCTGCCCGGTCCGTGCGAAGCCCGTCTGCACCTCGTCGGCGACGAACACGATCCCGTTGGCGCGGCAGAACTCCGCCAGCGCTGGCAGGAAGCCGGGAGCGGGCTCGATGAACCCGCCCTCGCCCTGGATCGGCTCGATCACCAGGGCGGCCACGTTCTCGGCGCCGACCTGCTTGGAGATCTGCTCGATCGCCGCGTCCGCAGCCTCCGGGCCGCAGTTCTGCGGGCCCGTGGGCCAGCGGAAGGGGTAGGCCATCGGCAGCCGGTGGATCTCACCGGCGAACGGGCCGAAGCCGTGCTTGTACGGCATGTTCTTCGAGGTCAGGCCCATGGTGAGGTTGGTGCGGCCGTGGTATGCGTGGTCGAACACCACGACGGCCTGCCGCCCGGTGGCACTGCGGGCGACCTTGACCGCGTTCTCCACGGCTTCGGCGCCCGAGTTCAGCAGGATGGACCGCTTCTCGTGGTCGCCCGGGGTGACGCGGTTGAGCGCCTCGCAGACCTCCACATAGGCCTCGTACGGGTTGACCATGAAGCAGGTGTGCGTGAAGCGCTCGAGCTGCTCGGTGGCGCGCTCCACCACGCGCGGGTCCGCGTTGCCGACGTTGGTCACCGCGATACCCGAGCCGAAGTCGATCAGGGAGTTGCCGTCGACGTCCTCGACGATGCCGCCACCCGCGCGCTCCACGTAGACGGGCAGCACACTGCCCACGCCTTGGGCGACGGCGGAGGATCGGCGCTCCTGGATCGCACGGGACTTCGGGCCGGGGATCTCGGTGACGATCCGGCGGGACTGTACGACCTCGGTCGCGGTCATGCGGCTGCCTCCTTGTGGGGGTGCTGGTGCAGGGGTGCGGACTCGCAAGACACTAGGCCGCGCGGAAGCGGGCACACATGGACACAGTGGATAATTGCGAGGAAGGCCTGTGCCATTGCGGCAGGGTTCGGAGACGAGGGGAGACGTCGATGCCGCCGACACTGGGCGCGCTGCTGCGCACACCGCGCCTGCACCTTCGCCTGCTCACCGGACAGGACCGGCTGCACCGCGAGGTGGAGTGGGTGGCGGTCAGCGAACTCAGCGACCCCACGCCCTACCTCGCCGGGGGCGAACTGGTGCTGACCACCGGGGTGCGGTGGGTCGACAGACTGCCCGACCTCCGTGGATACGTACGCCGCCTGGCGGAGCGCGACATCGCCGGCCTCGGCTTCGGCGCCGCCGTCAACTTCGACGAGACACCCGAGGAGCTGCGCGATGCCGCGGCGGAATTCGGGGTGACCCTGGTGGAGGTGGCCCGGGAGACGCCTTTCATTGCGATCGGCAAGGAGGTCTCCCGGCTGCTGGCCAAGGAGGAGTACGAGGGCCTGAGCCGGGCCTTCACCGCCCAGCGCGAGCTCACCCGGGCCGCACTCAGCGGGGCACCCGCCGTCGTGGACCGGCTCGCCCGAGAGCTCGGCGGATGGGTTCTGCTGCTGGGGCCGGACGGTTCGGTTCAGCACGCCGCCCCGGCGTCCGCCGCCGACCGCGCGCCCGGGCTTGCCGCCGAGCTGTCCCGGCTCCGAAGCGCGGGTCTGCGCTCCAGCGTCTCGGTGACCTCGGGCGGTGACCGGGTGTCCATCCAACCCCTTTCCACGGGCCGTCGGATCCGCGGCTTCCTCGCGGTGGGCGCACTGGAGGCCTTCGGCTCCGACGACCGCACCCTGGTCAACGCGGCCGTCTCACTGCTGTCCCTCGAACTCGAACGGCCTTCCGCCGGCCGAGGGGCGCGGGTGCGCTCGGGTGTCCTCTCGGCGCTGCTCGGCGGGGCACTCGACCCGCGGCACCCGGGCGCGGCCGAACTGCGGGACGTCCTGCCCGCCGAACCGGTGGTCGTGGCCGCCGCGGAGGGGCCAGCTCCCGAAGGCCCGCTGCCGGATGGCGTCCTTGTGGCCGCGGACGGGGACCGCACGCTCCTGCTGGCCGCCGCGAACAGGGGCGCCGGAGCGGTCGCTGAGGCCCTGGACGGCCCGGTCGGGCTGAGCGATCCCGTGGGCTACGCGGACCTGGCCGCAGCCCGGTCCCAAGCTGAACAGGCACTGTCGGCCGCGTCGGAGGAGGGGCACGCGCTGGTCCGCTTCGAGGAGCTGCCCGGGGGCCTGCTGGGCCTCCTGGACAACCCCGCGGGGGCCCGTATGGCCGACGACCTGCTCGCCCCGCTCGACGAACAGCGCACCGGCCCAGAACTGCTCGCCTCACTGCGGGCCTACCTCGCCGCGTCCGGTCGGTGGGACTCCGCCGCCGAACAGCTGGGCGTGCACCGGCACACCCTGCGCTACCGGATGAAACGGATCCGGGAACTGCTCCCCGGCGACCTCGACGACCCCGACCACCGCACCGAGCTGTGGATCGCGCTCCGTGTCCGTGAGGGACGTCCCCTTCGGTGACAGCCCGGTGACCCCTCGGTCGCGTCCTGTGGAGGCTCTCCGACAAATGCCTCTTGCTGTTCGACGCGCGGACATCTTGCCGTCGGCTCCCGACAGCAGTGGCTCTGCAGAGTGGAGACGACCCTTGGAGTGACACGTCCGCCTTGGGCGGACCACGTGGAGGAGTCCCCCGAACCATGCAGACCAGATTCGGCCGCAGTACCGGTGCCTTCGCCGCCGCGGCCTCAGCCCTCGCCCTCCTGGCCGCCTGCGGGCCGAGCGCGGAAGAAACGATCGACGCCGCCGACAACGGGGGAGAGGAGATCTCCCCGGACACCCTGATCATCGGTGCCGTACCGGCCGAGGAGGCCACCGGGCTGGAGAACAGCTACGAGCCGGTCATCGCCATGCTCGAGGACGAGACCGGACTGGACGTGGAGTTCCAGACCGCGACCGACTACGCGGCGGTCATCGAGGGCCAGCGCAGCGGCCAGATCCACATCGCCCAGTACGGCCCCTTCTCCTACTACATCGCCGAAGAGACGGGCTCGGACATCTCCGTCGCCGGCGCCATGGTGCAGGAGAAGGAGGAACCGCCCGGCTACGTCGCCTACGGCGTCGTGCCCGAGGACTCGGACATCGAGAGCATCGAGGACTTCGCCGGCCGCCACCTGTGCTTCGTCGACCCCAACTCCGCCTCCGGTTACCTCTACCCGCTGGCCGGACTGCTCGACGCCGGAATCGAGGAGGACGACTGGGAGGAGACCTTCGCCGGCGGCCACGACGCCTCCGCTATCGCCGTGGCGGCCGGGGAGTGCGAGGCCGGATTCGCCTTCGACACGATGGTGGACGAGACGCTCGTCGAGAACGGCTCCATCGAAGAGGGCGAACTCGACGTGGTCTGGGAGTCGGAGACCATCACCAGCGCCCCGATCACCGTCTACAACGGCCTCGAGGAGGAGCTGTTCGACACGGTGATGAGCGCCCTGCAGGAGAAGGGGAACCAGGACTACCTGGTCGCCAACGACTACTGCGAAGAGGGCGACTGCGACCTCACCGACGAGCGCATCTGGGGCTGGGAAGCCGTTCCGGACGACTTCTACGACCCGCTCGAAGTCGTCTGCGAGGCAACCCAGTCCCCGCAGTGCACCGAGGAAGGTTAGGGCATGTCCGGCGGACACTTACCCTGCTGCGCGTCGCCCCAGCGGCACTGTCACTGCGTTCTCATCAGTCGACAGCCAAACCCGGGCTGACTCCTTCTTCGGCCTTGTGCCAGCACCACTGGATACGCCGCTCGCGACGGGCAGCATCCACCGAACACGCCCTAGCCCCCCACGCCCCGATCCCCTCCGCCGACCTCGAGGAGTCTCGTGGACACCACGACCCAACCCCCGCCCGCCGTCCGCTTCGAGGACGTGACCAAACGCTTCGGAGACACCACCGCCCTGGACGGGGTGTCGGTGAGCGCGCGCACCGGTGAGGTGCTCGTTCTGCTAGGGCTCTCCGGCTCGGGCAAGTCCACTCTGCTCCGCCACGTCGACGGCCTCCAGATGCCGACCAGCGGCTGCGTCCGGGTCCTGGGCACCGACGTCCCCGCCGCCCGAGGACGGGAGCTGCGCGCGCTGCGGCGCCGGATCGGCTTCATCTTCCAGCAGTTCCACCTGGTGGGCTCGCTGACGGTGCTGGAGAACGTGTGCACGGGTGCGCTCGGCCGGCTGCGCGGGCCTCGCCTGGGCCTGCCGACGTACCCGCGCACGGTCCGGGAGGAGGCCCTGGCCCAGCTCGACCGCGTCGGCCTGGCCGACCGCGCCTTCCAGCGTGCGGACACGCTCTCCGGCGGCCAGCAGCAGCGGGTCGCCATCGCCAGGGCCATGCTGCAGAGCCCAGAGGTCCTCCTCGCCGACGAACCGGTCGCTTCCCTCGACCCCGAGTCGGCGCACCAGGTCATGGAGCTGATCCGGGACGTGGCCACGGAGGAGGACCTCACCGTTCTGTGCAGCCTTCACCAGGTCGACCTGGCGCTCTCCTGGGGCGACCGGGTCGTCGGCCTGCGCTCGGGGAGGGTGGTCATGGACAGTCCGGTCGCCGACCTCGAGCGGGACGAGGCGATGGCGGTCTACGGAAGGGTCGGCGCCCCCGACCCCGTGACCGTAGGTTAGGAGCGAACGCACGTGCTCACCAGCCCCGTCAAGCCGACCACCCCGCCCCCGGACCAGACCCCGACCCCGCCCGAACGGACACTGAACCCGCCCCGTCCGAGCGGGGTCGCAGCAGCGCTGACCGTGCTCACCCTGATCGGGATCGGCGTCTGGTCCCTGATCGACCTGCGGATCAACGTCGCCACCCTCATCGCCAGCGCTCGGAACGCGTCCGACTTCCTCGCCCGGACGCTCCCGCTGGACTTCCCCGACCCCGCCGAACTGCTCGGCCCCCTGGCGGTCACCCTCGCCATCGTCATCTCCGCCACCCTGCTGTCCGTGGCGCTGAGCACCCCCCTGGCGATCTGGGCGGCGGGCAACACCACCCCCGGCACCCCGGCCCGGTACGCGTCCCGCGCCGTGATCGTCGTCGCCCGCGCCATCCCGGACGTGGTGCTGGCGATCCTGTTCTTCCGGCTCTTCGGCTTCGGTGCCGTCACCGGTGTCCTGGCGATGGGGCTGCACTCGGTCGGCATGGTCGGCAAGCTCTACGCCGACGCCATCGAGCAGATCGACGAAGGGCCGCGCCAAGCGCTGCGGGCTGCGGGGGCGAGCCGCCTCCAGGAGCTCACCGGCGGTGTGCTGCCCCAGGTGCTGCCCGCCTTCGTCGCGACCGCGATGCACCGGCTCGACATCAACCTGCGGATCTCGGTGATCCTCGGGTTCGTGGGGGTGGCCGGCATCGGGCAGGAACTCGCCCACGCCCTGGGCCGCCTCGACTACCAGCGGGGTATGGCCCTGGCGCTCATCGTGCTCGTGCTGTGCGTGGCGATCGAGCTGCTGTCGGTCGGCGTCCGCCGGTCCCTGCTCCCGCACACCGAGCAGCGGTCGACCGGTGTCACCGGGTTGGTGTCGCGGTTGCGCACCCGCGCCGCGGAGGCGCGGTCGGGCGACGGCCCCCGAGGCGCACGGACCGAAGCGGACCCGAGGGCGGCCTCGGCCGAGGCCCTGGCCTCCGGCCGGATGCTCCCGCCGTGGACCCCGGCCCGGCTGCGCCGCTCCTTCTACGCACTGGTCACCGTCGCGGTCCTCGCCGCTTCGGTCGGATACTCGCTCATCGACTTCAACGGACTCATCGACTCCAGCCAGGGCCCGCTGGGCGTGCTGGCGATGTTCTGGCCGCCGGAAGCCGGGGGCATCGGTGAACGGCTCGTCCAAGGCCTGATCGTCACGGTGCAGATCGCCTTCGCCGCCACACTGCTCGGCATGGTGCTGGCACTGCCGGTGGGCGCACTCGCCGCCCGCAACGTGGCCCCGCACCACAGGGTCGGCCAGGCCTGCCGGATGTTCATCGTGCTGGTCCGGGCCATCCCCGAACTCATCCTGGCGATCATCTTCGTGGTCATGATCGGGCTCGGGCCCGTGGCGGGCACGCTCGCCCTGGCCATCGGGGCGGTGGGCCTTCTCGGCAAGCTGGTCGCCGACTCGGTCGAAGAAGTCGATCCCGGGCCCGAACGGGCACTCCGGGCCACCGGCGCGACCCGGCCCCAGGTGTTCTTCGGCGCGACCCTGCCACAGGCGATGCCCGCGTTCGTCGGTCACAGCATGTACCAGCTGGACGTCAACATCCGGGCGGCGACCATCCTCGGCATCGTCGGCGCCGGCGGTATCGGCTACGAGCTGCTCAACGCCGCCCAGGTCCTGGAGTTCGGAGTGGTCACCCTCATCACCCTGATGGTCTTCGGTGTCGTCATGGCCCTGGAGCTCATCGCGGTGTGGCTACGCGGAGTCGTCGGCAGCCGCGGCTGACCCGGACCGAGTGACCGAGAGTGATAGTGCTGACGGGTTCCGGCGTTCCCCGGGTGTGCGCGTGAAAAATGCACCACAATGGACCCTCATAGCACGGAGTAATCGCCTGGTCACTTGAAGGTCGGGCGTCAGGGGGCGTCGTGAGGTCACTACGGGACGACGAGCAGATCGGCCACACCGGCCCGTTCCCGCCCTTGGGTGGACAGCGTGTCGGCGACGGGTCCGGGCCGGGCGGTAGGACAGGGGTCGGTGCGGCCGCCCTCCGGTGGCAACCGCCGGTGGACCGGGACGAGGTCCGTTCCTTCCTCGCCTACCTCAGGGCCTGCCTGCGCCGCGAAGCCGTGCACAACCACACCGTGCGCGCGGAACACCTCGCCTCCGACACCTGCGCCTGCCTGCCGGCCGGCCCCGAGCTGCTGTTCAGCGGGGCCAGGGACACACTTCCGCTGCACCCGGAGAGCGCCCGCGTCCTCCGGCTGGCCGGGCGGCACGGGCAGGCACTGCGCTACGGCTACCCCCTCGTCGTCCTCGGCGAGGGCGAGGACCGCGAAGTACTTCCGCTGCTCACGGTGGACGTCCGGGTCGTGGACGAGCGGGAGGAACGACACCCGGGAGACCCGGGCGGCGCACCGCTGGTCCGCGCAGTGGGACCACCGGACGTCAACACCGCGCTCCTCTCCCGGCTCGGCATCACCGATCCGGAGGACCTTTTCGAACTGCGCACCCGGCTCCGCGCCGAGGCACCCGACACCTTGCACCGTCCCGCTGCCGTCGCCGACCTCGCCGTCAAGGTCCGCACGCTGCTGACCCGGCTCGAGATCGACCGGGTCGACGACATCGCGCCCCTGGGCACCCGGGGCCGACCCGGTGCGGTCCACACCGGAGCGCACAACACCGCCGTGCTCCTCCGGGCGGGCCCCGGAGGCAGCGGCGACGGCGACGAGACCGAACCCGGCAGCACCGACCAAGTCCTCGCCGACCTGGACCCCACTGACCGGGACGGGCTCGACCCGGACGCCGTCCCCGGCACCTCCCTGGAGTCCCTGCTCGGCGACCCCCCGAACGGCCGACGCGCCAAGCTCGCAGCGCAGCAGACCGTACTTGGACGCCGACGCAAGGGATCCCGAGCACAGCGCAGGGTCGCCGAGGAACAGGACCACAACCCCGTTCCCACCCCGGTGTCGACCACCGCCCTCAGCCAGGCCCAGTACACCGTCCTCCACGCCGCCATGCGGGAACAGCTCACCGTGGTGGCCGCACCGCCCGGTTGCGGCACCCACGACCTCGTCGACGCCCTGGTCCGCACCGCCGTCACCAACGGCCAGCGGGTCCTGGTGTGCGGCCGCACCGAGGCCGACCTCGCGGAGGTCCTCGCCCGTGCCGACACCGCACCCGGACACCCCGTCATCCGAGTGGGCGGCCCCCGGCAGCGCGCCAGGGAGGTCCGCCTCCTCACCCGACTGCTCGCCCAGCACACTGGTGCCCTTCCCGCGGGGAGCTCCGCACCCAACGGCGAGGACGGCACCTCGCACCGGAGCGACCTGAACAGCGCCTGGAACCGGGTCCAAGAGGTGTGGTCGGCCATGGACACCATGGCCTCCGGAGGTCACGTCCTCGCCCACCTGGCCGAGGAACGCGGACGCAGCATCGCCCGCGGATGGGACCCGGACAGCCTGTTCACCCCCGAGCGCGGCGGCCCCGAGTACTGGCTGCACCGCGCCGAGCGAGGCGCCGCCGGAGGCCTCGGCGGTATGCAGCACCGGGCCGCGGTCCGCCGCGAACTGGGAGTGACCACCGACCCCGGAGGGCTGAGCCAGCTGTGCGCCGTCGCCCGCCTGGAGAGCGAGTGGCGCGAGGCGGTGGACCGCAGGACACGGTGCGCGCCCCTCGGAGAGCTCACCAGCGAGCTCTCCGAAGCCCTCGCCGACCACCGAAGGGCCAGCTCCGCCTGTCTCACCGCGGTCGCCGAACCCCGGCTGTGGCGCGGGCGCACGGCCATCGAGAACCGCCTCGAATCACTCAACTGGAACCACGGCGGCGGGTGGCCCGGCCTGTCCAGCCTCCTCGACACCCTCCCCGCCTGGGTGTGCCGCACCGACCAGGCCCGGGCCCTGCCACCCCAGGCCGGGCTGTACGACCTCGTGGTCGTGGTCGGAGCCGACCAGACCCGTGTCAGCGAGCTCCTGCCGGTGCTGTACCGAGCCAGCCGCGCCGTCGTGGTCGGCGACCCCGCGCACCCCGGCCCGGCGACCATGCTGGAACCGGAGGAGGAACGGCGGGCCCTGGCGACCGCCGGACTGGCCGCGGACCAGCTGGACGGCCGCGCGCTCCGGCACGGTGCGGGATCGGCCCTGCGAGCGGCTTACAAGGCCGCCCCGCCGATGCTCTGGCTCGACGAGCACGACGGTGCACCCGCGGTGCTGGCCGACACCGCGTCCCGGCACTGCTACGGCGGACGGGTCGGCGTGCTGAGCACACCCGACCCCGCCGGTACGGCCGCGTTCGAGTGGCGCGACGTCGGCGGGACCTGCGAGGCGGCCCCGGGATCGTCCTACATCAACCGCGACGAGGCCTACCGGGTCGCCGTGGTCGTGGACGAACTCGACCAGGAACTGCCCGAGGGGCACACGCTCGTGGTCGTCGCCCCCATGCAGCCGCAGGTGGCCCTGATCCGCCGCCTCCTGCGCCAGCGGGCCCTGCGCCGCCCGGTACGGGTCGGCGGTCCTGAACTGCTGGAATCCGACACGGACGCCGCCGACGTCACCGTACTCTCCCCGATGCTCGCGGAGGGGGCCCCGGCCATCGCCGAAAGGCGGGTGCGGCGGATGAGCCACCTCTGGTCCTCCGTCCTCACCCGCACCAGGAGCCGACTCGTCGTGGTCGGCGACCGCGCGCACTGGGACGGTAGCGACGGCCCGCTCGGCGATCTGCTCAGCGAGCACACCCGGATCGGCGGCGACCCCGCGAGTACCGCCCTCGTCGACGCCCTGCGCGCGGCTGGCACCGGTGTGGCCGTCGGTCAGCGCATCCGCGGGTGGGCCGCGGACCTGGTGGTCAGTTACGGGGCCAGGCGCGTCGTACTCCTGCTCGACCGGGAACCGGACGGCCCGGCCCTGCGGCGGCTGATGACAAGGGGAGAGGCACTCAACCAAGCCACCGACGACCTCGTCGTGGTGGTCCCGGCCTGGCGCTGCCTGGCCGACCCCCGAGGTCTGGTCGAGGAGATCCTCGCCGCCTGCTGACCCGCACTACCCTGAGGGACAACGCGCGGATGCCCGACATGGGCGGGCGAAAGGGGAATACGGGTGCCTGAGGGCCATACGCTGCACCGGTTGGCGGCGCACTTCGACAAGACCTTCGGCGGCGGCACGGTAAAGGCCTCCAGCCCGCAAGGACGGTTCGCCGAGGGCGCTGCCCGGCTCAACGGCCGGGCCCTCACCGAGAGCGAAGCCCACGGCAAGCACCTCTTCCTCGGCTTCGACTCCGGCGAGTGGCTCCGCATCCACCTCGGCCTCTACGGGGCCTGGACGTTCGGCGACGCCGACGGCGAACGCCACCTGGGCGCACCCCGCGCCGAAGGCGCCGACCGGATCGACCTCGAGCGCGACCCCGAAGGCTTCGTCGTCCCGCCCGCCCCCGTAGGCGCCGTCCGCGTCCGCCTCGTCAACTCCTCCGGCTGGGCCGACCTGCGCGGCGCCTCCGCCTGCGAGGTCATCACCCAACCCGAGAAGCAGGCCGTCCAAGAACGTCTCGGACCGGACCCGCTGCGCGCCGACGCCGACCCCGACCGCGCCTGGCACACCATCAGCCGGTCCCGCAGCAGCCTCGCCGTGCTCCTCATGCGCCAAGACGTGATCGCGGGCATCGGCAACATCTACCGCGCCGAGTCACTGTTCCGCGCCCAGCTCGACCCCCGCACCCCCGGCCGCGAGCTCACCAAACCCAAGTGGAACGCCCTCTGGGACGACCTCGCCCAGCTCCTCCGCGACGGCGTGCGCGACGGCTACATCATCACCACCCGCCCCGAGGACCGCCCCGACCCCGCAGCCCACCCGGTACCCCGACCAGACACCCTCTACGTCTGCTACCGGACCGGTGACCCCTGCCGCCTCTGCTCCTCTCCGATCGCCGCCACCGAACTCTCCGGCCGAACCCTCTACTGGTGCCCCGGATGCCAGAAATCCGACTAGGTAGTTCCCCATAACTCCCGAGGGGCGCAAAACCACAAAGGATTAAACTACAAGGTTTTCCCTTAGGTTGAGGTCCCTCCGTTGGCCGGGGAGTTCGTTTGGTGGAGGTTTCCTGTTGGGTGCGGGCTCCCTCCTTTCCCGCCGCCCGATTGTGGCCGTCTCCGCTACGCGCGTCAAGGTCGTCGCCATCGAGCGCTCCGCGCATCAACGGCGCTCCACCTTGACACGCTTCGCTGCGACGGCGGGTTGGCGTCTATGGGAAAGAGGGGGCGCGTGGTTGAGGTCCGAGCCATTTCGGGCTTCGCCCGAAAACTGATTCTGTCGGCCTGGCGGCCGATGCCTGCCCCTGCGCCGGAGCGTTGACGCCTGGCGGTGTCGCGGCCGGTCAAGGTGTGCGGAGGACCACGAACAGCACGGCCTAGCGGCCGGGTGGGCCACTCCGCCGGAGCGTTGACGGGTCGGGTGTCGCGGCCGGTCAATGCGGGAGGCGAACCCCTCCGTTCGGGCCATTCCCCGATGATCTTGCCCCTGTCTCCACCCTCGGCCGTCGAGAGTGGAGACAGGGGCAAGATCATCACCATTCTGGTGTACATATGCCCGCTTTGCCCAAGAATGCGCACAGGGGGTCGCTTCCCTTTCCCTGGAAGGCTTCTCGTTGGGGGATAGAAAGGCGGGTCAGGGTGGCCGGGTAAGGGTTTTATCACCCCCAGGATAGGTCCTTTCTGAGCCCTTCTTGATATGCTTGAGTCATGACTTCTTCTTTTGGGCAGTGCGGGAACACGGCGGGCAATACCCCCGCCGTTTCCGCCATGGGTGCTGCCCGGGGAAAGATCGCTTCGGAAATGGGCGAGGTGCCTCCGGCGGGTGCGGCTGGTGAGGTGCTGGATGTGATCTCGCAGGTGTGCGAGGACATGGAACAGGCCCAGCTGGCGATGCTGCTGCGCCTGGCCCAGCTGGAAGCGGCCGGCACCCTGTTGGAGGCCGGTGGGCAGAGGTCGGTGCAGAACTGGCTGATCCACTCGGTGGGGATGGTCCCCGTTGAGGCCAACGGGCGCGCCGAGCTGGCCCGCCGGCTCTTCGCCCGGGAGCTGCCCGCCACCCGCCAGGGCTTGGACTCTGGGTTGTTGTCGATCGGGGAGGCGGTGGCGGTGTGCCGGGCCGCTGAGCGGGCGGTGGGGGCGCGCAACACCGGCCGCCACCCCGATGCCGGGGAGTTTCGGCAGATGATGGAGGCCGGGATCGTGGCCGCCAAGGCCAAGGAGCCGGCGATGTCGACCTCCCACATCGCCCGGCTGGGCCGGGAGCTGTTGGCCCAGCACAACCCCGCCGTGGTGGAAGAGCAGTACCAGGCCGCCTTCGACGCCCGGGGTGCGCGCCTGGTGCGCACCTTTGATGCGACCTTCATGGTCGAGCTGTGGGGTCCGAGTGAGCACGCCGAGGAGATCCAGCGTGAGCTCAAGGCCCACGAGGTGGACTATGACCCCGAGAGGCTGCACGTATCGGCCTCCGAGCGGATGTATGACGCGTTCATGAACCTGGTCCGCTCCGCCTCCCACCCCACCAACCCCACCGGGGACGCTGAGGGCGCCGAGGCCGGCACCGGGGAGGGCAAGGGCGGCAAGGGCGGCAAGGGCGGCACGGGTCGCAAGCGTGCTGCGGTGGCGATGATCAACATCATGGTGCCCCTGCCCACCTTCCTCGGCCTCCAGAACCAGGAAGAGGGCGCGGGTCCGGCGAAGACGCAGGACGGGCAGGTGGTCTCCATGGCCGCGATCCGTGCCCTGGCCCCCAACAGTGTGCTGCGTCGGATGATCACCTCCCCCAAGGGGGAGACGGTGTTGGACGTGGGCCGTACCCAGCGCAACGCCACGGGCGCCCTGCGGGACGCGGGGATGTTCGGTCACACCACCTGCGCCTGGTACCAGGGGTGCAACACCCCGGCCAGCGACTCAGAGGCCGACCACAAGAGGAGCTTCTCGGCCGGCGGGTCCACGAGCGCGGACAATATTCAGCCGCTGTGCTCGGACCACAACCGGTTGAAGTACCGCAGGGAGACCAACCCCGGGCAGTCCGTCTGGCAGGGCCGCCCCTCCCACCGCAACCGGAACAACAACAAGGGGGAGAACTCGGACGCCGACCCCGACCCAGCCTCCACACCCACCCCCACACCCGAGGAGCGCTAACCCCGCCCGCCAAGGCCCTACCGCCCCACGCCCCCACGCCCCCACACCCTGATGCCCTGGATCCCTCCCGAGGGGTTCGCCGCACACCATGACCAGCCGCGACACCCGACCCGTCAACGCTCCGGTGGAGTGGCAGGTATCGGCCGTCAGGCCGATCGGGGTTGCCCGGCCGCCAGGCCGGGGCCGCTCGGACCTCGACCACCCGTCCCCCTTTCCTGATAGCCGCCAACCTGCCGTCGTAGCGGAGCGGGTCAAGGTGGAGCGCCAATGACGCGCGAAGCGCTCGATGGCGACGACCTTGAGGCGCGTAGCGGAGACGGCCACAATCGGGCGGCGGGAAAGGAGGGAACCCTGAACCATAGGAGGAACCCCAGTCCAGAGAGCGAACTCCAGTCCAGGGAGCGAACTCCAGTCCAGGGAGCGAACTCCAGTCCAGAGAGCGAACTCCAGTCCAGAGAGCGAACTCCAGTCCAGAGAGCGAACTCCAGTCCAGAGAGCGAACTCCAGTCCAGAGAGCGAACTCCAGTCCAGAGAGCGAACCCCAGCCCAGAGAGCGAACCCCAGCCCAGATCTCCCCACACGTCACACTGACTCTGGCGGGGGACGTCTGGAGTACAATCCCCTCCCGTCTGCTTAACCGGTTCAGCACGACGTGGTTCATCGAGGCTTATGTTGAGGAGAATTCTGTGGGGGCTCTGATGCGGCGTCCGACCATCATGGACATCGCCAAAGCAGCGGGGGTGTCCAAGGGGGCGGTCTCATACGCGCTCAACGGACGCCCGGGGGTTTCCGAACAGACCCGGAAGCGGATCCTGGGCATCGCCCATGACCTCGGCTGGGCACCCAGTAACCCGGCCCGGGCCTTGTCGCCTGGCGGGAGGGTCGGCGCGATCGGTCTGGTGGTGGACCGGCCCGCGCGTTCACTCGGGATCGAACCGTTCTTCATGCAGCTGGTCTCCGGCATCGAGACGGAGCTCGCCGCAGCGGGAGTGGACCTGTTGCTCCAGGTCACCGAAGACACCGACGCCGAGATCGCGGTCTACCGCCGCTGGTCCGCGGAGCGCCGGGTGGACGGGGTGATCATGGTCGACCTGTGCGTTGACGACCCCCGTCCGGCGGTCGCCCGGGAACTGGGTCTGCCCGCCGTCTTCCTGGGCGGCCCGGACGCCGGCGGGTTGCCGTGTCTGTACACCGACGACGCCTCCTCGGTTCGTGAGGTGGTCCACTACCTCGCGGCGCTCGGCCACCGGAGGATCGTGCGGGTCTCGGGGCCGAAGGAGTTCGTCCACACGGGGGAGCGCGCCCAGGCCTTCCAACGGGCGGCCGACGAAGTGGGCCTGGACAGCGCCTATTCGGTGCACGCCGACTACACGGGTGAGGCGGGGGCCCGCACGACCCGGCGCCTGCTCGCTTCGGGTGACCGGCCCACTGCGCTGGTCTACGACAACGACCTGATGGCCGTGGCTGGTCTCGGGGTGGCGTCGGAGATGGGCATCGACGTGCCCGGCCAGCTGTCGATCGTCGCCTGGGACGACTCGGCCCTCTGCCGTCTGGTGCGCCCCGCACTGACGGCGATCAGTCGCGATGTCGTCGCCCACGGCCGCCAAGTGGCCGCGATGCTCGGCCGACTGCTGTCGGGTGAGTGGGTGGAGAGCCGGGAGTCCTCGGCCGGTGAGATGCAGCCGCGGGGCAGCACCGGGCCACACGCCCCCGCGCCCGTAACTGCAGTTACAAGCGAATAACAGCGAAGTGTCGGGGATTGACGCGGTTCATCGGTCCGTGTTGTTGTTAACCTCACTTACCCGGTTCAGCAACGGTCCCTCGCGCTCGCTATTGGGAGCGCTCCCAGATTTCCGACACAGAAATCCGCTTCCCCCCATCTGAGGGCCGACCGGGTGGAAGGAGGAGTCGACATGAGATCTCTGAGGCTTCCCGCTGTCCTTGCGGCGTTGGCGCTGGTCGCCACCGCCTGCACGGACGAAGGCGGCGAGACGGGCGACGGTGGTTACCCGCGAGGCGAGACGCTGTACACCACGGGCACCGCGTGGGACCCGCCGACCAGCTGGAACCCCATGATGCGGGGCGGCTACGCCGTGGGAACGATCGGCTTGGTGTACGAGTCCCTCTTCCACTACGACCCGGAAGAGGGGGAGTACGATCCCTGGCTCGCAGAGAGCGACGACTGGCCGGACGAGAGCACCCACGTCATCAACCTGCGTGAAGGCGTCACGTGGAGCGACGGAGAGCCCCTCGTCGCGCAGGACGTCGTCACCACCCTCGAACTGGCCGAGGTGGACGGCGTCCCCTACAGCCACGTCTGGGACTACGTCGAGACCGCCGAGGCCACCGACGACCACACCGTCACGGTGACCTTCTCGGAGAACCGTCCGCAGCAGTGGATGAACTGGGCCTACGGCAACCCGATCCTCCCGGACCACATCTGGTCCGAGATGGACGACACCCAGGTCACCGAAAGCCCCAACGAGGAGCCGGTCGGCACGGGCTCCTACGTCTACGAGTCCCACGACGACGAGCGCATGGTCTGGGAGCGCAACGACGACTGGTGGGGCGTGGAGGAGCTCGACCTCTCCATGGACGCCCGCTACATCGTCGACATCGTCAACGCCTCCAACGAAGTCACCATGGGCATGCTCACCCAGCACGAGGTGGACCTGTCCAACAACTTCCTGCCGGGCATCGACCAGGTGTTGGACGGCGACGAGGAGATCACCAGCTACTACGACGGCCCGCCCTACATGCGCAGCGCCAACACCGCGTGGCTGGTCCCCAACCACGAGGTGGAACCGCTCGACGACCCCGAGTTCCGCCGGGCGCTGGCCCACGCGATCGACCTCGAGCAGATCGTCGACGGTCCCTACTCCAACCTCGTCGAGCCAGCCAACCCCACCGGCCTGATGCCCGAGTGGGACGAGTTCGTCGACCACGATCTGGTCGAGAGCGAGGGCTTCACGCACAACATGGACGAGGCCGTGGCCATCCTGGAGGAAGCGGGCTACGTCGATGAGGACGGCGACGGTTACGTCGAGACCCCTGACGGCGACCCCATCGAGCTGACCCTGGAGGTTCCCTCGGGCTGGACCGACTGGATGGAGGCCGCCCGGCTCATCGCCGAGCACGCCCAGGATGTCGGTATCAACATCACCGACGAGACCCCTGACGACGAACTGGTCAACTCCAACCGCAACTCCGGTGAGTACGACCTGGTCATCAACAACGACATGCAGCTGAGCAACACGCCGTGGACGTACTACAACTACATCTTCCAGCTGCCGGTCCAGGAGGAGCAGACCACGGCCAACTTCCACCGGTACGAGAACGAGGAGGCTTGGGCGCTCACCGAGCAGCTCGCAGCGGTTCCCGCAGAGGACACCGAGGGAATCGCCGCCGCCACCTCCGACCTCCAGGAGGTCTTCTTGGAGGACCTGCCGGTCATCCCGCTCTGGTACAACGGCCAATGGGCGCAGACCAGCACCGCCAACTGGACCAACTGGCCCAGTGAGGAAGACGACGCGCCCAGTACGCCCAACGTCCTCTGGGACGGCTGGTACGAGATGGGCTTCATCCACACGCTCGCGGAGATCGAGCCGGTCGAGTAGGGACTCGGGAGCGCTGCCACCACGGGAACGCTCCAGAGCCCCCTCAGCCCCGGTGGGGCACCGGTCCGGTGCCCCACCGGGGATCCCGACCGCCCGACGCCATCACATGGAGGAACGCGTGTGGCGCTACATCGGACGTAAGTCCTTCATCTACCTGCTGACGTTCATCGTCGCGGTCACCATCAACTGGATGATCCCCCGGTTCATGCCGGGCGACCCGGTGCGGAGCATGCTCACCCGCGCGGCCATCGACGACCCGGACGCGATGGCCCGGATGACCACGTACTACAACGAGCTCTTCGGCCTCGACCGGCCCCTGTACGAGCAGTACCTGAGCTTCTGGGCCGGACTGTTCCGGGGAGACATGGGCATCAGCGTGCTCTTCTACCCGCAGGAGGTCACCGACGTCGTCCTGCGGCACGTGCCCTACACGCTGGCGCTGCTGCTCCCCGCCATCGTCCTCAGCTGGATCGTCGGCAACCGCTTCGGCGCCTTCGCCGCCCGCAACAAGGTCCTGGACAACTCGCTCCTGCCGCTCGGCTACATCCTGACCGCCACGCCCTACATGTGGCTGGCGCTGCTCCTGGCCTGGAGCATGGGAATCGTGGCCGGGATCTTCCCGACATCGGGCGGGTACAGCATGGCGTTGCGGCCCGACTTCACCTGGGAGTTCATCTCCAGCCTGATCACCCACTGGTTCCTACCGTTCCTCTCCATGTTCATCGTGGCTCTGGGCGGCTGGGCGATCGGCATGCGGAACCTGATCATCTACGAGCTGGAAGCGGACTACTCCAACTACCTCAAGGCACTGGGCGCGCCCCAACGGCTGATCCGCCGCTACGCCTTCCGGAACGCGATGCTCCCGCAGATCACCGGCTTGGCCGTGCAGCTGGGCACCATCATCACCGGTTCGCTGCTCACCGAGATCGTCTTCAACTACCCCGGTCTCGGAACCCTGGTCCTCAACTCC
The DNA here is from genome assembly GCF_054777395.1 of Nocardiopsis oceani. Classification (NCBI taxonomy): domain Bacteria; kingdom Bacillati; phylum Actinomycetota; class Actinomycetes; order Streptosporangiales; family Nocardiopsidaceae; genus Nocardiopsis; species Nocardiopsis oceani. Next base: position 25,838 of record NZ_BAAHAR010000027.1, on the reverse strand, counting down.
CTGAACAACCGCGACTTCTTCCTGTTGCAGGGGATCTTCCTCTTCGTGGTCATCGGCGTGCTGATCGCCAACTTCATCATCGACATCATCTACGTCCTGGTCGACCCGCGTACGCGCGTGCAGATGACGGGAGGCGCGTCATGACCAACGTCCCCGCAGCGCCGGGAGCCGCCGACGCTGACGCAGCCACCGAACCGACAGGCGAGCGCAAGGTCCACGAGACCCTGCACTTCGCCCGGCGCAACCCCAAGCTCCTCATCGGGCTGAGCATCGTCACCGGTTTCCTGCTTCTCGGCATCTTCGGCCCGATGTTCGTCGACCACGGCCCCAACGAGTACGTCGGCCCGCAGATGCAGCCGCCCAGCGGCGAGCACTGGCTCGGCACCACCACGTTCGGCCAGGACGTGTGGGCCCAGTTCGTCTACGGGGTGCGTGCCACGTTCCTGATCGGTGCACTCGGCGGTGGTATCGCCTTCGTCATCGGCACCGCCGTCGGGTTCGTCGCCGGGTACAAGGGCGGGATCATCGACGAGGTCCTCAACATGATCACCAACGTCGTGCTGGTCCTGCCCGCACTGGTCGTGCTGATCATCGCGGTCGCCTACCTGGAGGTGCGCGGCATCTTCGTGCAGGGTCTCTTCATCGGCCTGACCTCCTGGCCCTGGGCGGCCCGAGCGGTCCGTTCCCAGACCCTGTCCCTGGCCACCCGCGACTTCGTGGACCTGGCACGCCTGAGCGGCCGGCGCACCTGGCGGATCATCACGTTCGAGGTCGCCCCGAACATGAGCTCCTACCTCATGATGTCGTTCATCCTGCTGTTCGGCGGCGCCGTCCTCATCGCAGCCGGGCTCGACTTCATCGGCCTGGGCCCGTCCGGAGGGACCTCCCTCGGCCTGATGTTGGAGAGCGCCGTCCAGTGGAGTGCCCTGCAGCTCGGCATGTGGTGGTGGTTCATCCCGCCCGGCGCGGGGATCACCGCGATCGTCGGCTTCATGTACATCCTCAACGTCGGGTTGGACGAGATCTTCAACCCCAAGCTGCGGGAGCTCTAATGACCCTGCGCGTCAACGACCTGAAGGTCTATTACCAGACCCTGCGCGGGGACGTCCACGCCATCGACGGCGTGAGCTTCGACCTCGCCGACGGGGAGATCATGGGCCTGGCCGGGGAGTCCGGCTGCGGCAAGACCACCCTAGGCAAGAGCCTGATCCGCCTGGACAACCGGATGCGGCACGTGGAGGGCACCGTCGAGCTGGGCGGCGACAAGCTGCCCATCGCCGACGACGACGCCATGAACCGGTACCGGTACCACGAGATCTCGCTCATCCCCCAGTACGCGATGAGCGCCCTCAACCCCACCCGCAAGATCGGACGGATGATCAAGGAGCTGCTGCGCTCCCGCGGGGTGCGGCCGTCCACTATCGCCGACGAGCTGAACCGCAGGCTGGAGCTGGTCGGCCTGGACCCCGAAGTACTCGACCGGTTCCCGATCGAGCTTTCCGGCGGTATGAAGCAGCGCGTGGTCATGGTGATGTCCACCCTTCTCGACCCCGCCCTGCTCATCGCGGACGAGGCGACCTCGGCGCTGGACGTGTCCACCCAGCGGTCGGTGGTGGAGTCCATGGTGGAGTTCCGGGACCGCGGATACGTCAAGAGCATGATCTTCGTGACCCACGACATCTCGCTGGTCTACCAGATGGCCGACACGGTCATGGTGATGTACGCCGGCCGCGTCGCGGAGAAGGCGCCCGCCAGCAAGATCATCAACGACCCGCAGCATCCCTACTCCAAGATGCTCATCGGTGCCCTGCCGGAGGTGGGGACCACGGCCGAAACCCGTCTGGAGGGTATCCCGGGCACCCCGCCCGGCCTGCTCAATCCGCCCAGCGGCTGCCGGTTCAAGGACCGGTGCCCCATCGCTTCGGACGAGTGCTCGGAGACACCGCCGCTGGTGGAGATCGATCCCGGCCACTGGGCCGCCTGCTGGAAGACGGGGAGGTAGCGCCGTGCTGGAACTGAGCCATGTGCACAAGGTGTACCGGGTGGGCGCGTTCGGCGGCGGGAAACTGCGCGCGGTGCGGGACGTGAACCTGGTGGTGGAGCCCGGTGAGGTGGTGTCGCTGATCGGGGAGTCCGGCAGCGGGAAGAGCACCATCGGCAAGATGGTGCTCGGCCTGACTAAGCCCACCGCCGGAAGCATCGTCTTCGAGGGCCAGGACGTATCCCGGGTGCGGGGCTTCAAAGCCAAGAAGGAGTACTACCGCCATGTCCAGGGTGTCTTCCAGGACCCCTTCAGCTCCTTCAACCCCATCTTCAAGGCGGACCGGGTTTTCGAGATGATCCGCTCCTCCTACTTCCCGGGGGTGTCCGACGCCGACTGGAAGCAGAAGGTGCTGGACGTGATCGGAACGGTCCGCCTGGACCCCGACAACGTCCTCAACAAGTACCCGCACCAGCTGAGCGGCGGACAGCTGCAGCGGCTGCTCATCGCCCGAGCGCTGCTGCTCGACATCCGCCTCCTGGTGGCTGACGAGATCATCAGCATGCTGGACGCCTCCACCCGCATCGACGTGCTCAACCTGCTCGCCGACCTCAAGGAGCGCGGTCTCGGCATCCTCTTCGTCACGCACGACCTCTCGTTGGGCAACTACGTGAGCGACCGGTCGGTGATCCTGCACAGGGGAGCCATCGCGGAGATGGGCCCCACCGCCCGCGTGTTCGAGAACCCGCTCCACCCCTACAGCCGCCACCTGCTCTCCTGCGTACCCCAGCTGAACCGCGCCTGGGCCGAGGTGGACGCGGAACTGGCGGCCAACCCGCCGGACGACGTCGAGTTGCCGGAGGCCGTCGAGGGAGACGTCTCCGCACCGCTCATCGAGGCCGAAAAGGGACACTTCGTCGGCATCGACCAGAGCTGAGCAGGCCCTCGGAGACCCCTCCGGAGTACCCCCCGGACCAACAGACCCCCATGAGAAAGCGAGCACGCATGACCGCCTGGTTCGACCTGCACGACGGCTGGAACCTGGCCGCGGTGCCCCACGAGGGCGCCCTCCCGGACCCCGCCGCCGCTGTGCGAGAGGTCCGTGCCTCCGTGCCGGGCTGCGTCCACACCGACCTGCTCGACCGGGGCCTGATCGAGGACCCCTACCTCGACGACAACGAGAACCTGCTGGGCTGGATCGGGAGGACGGACTGGAGGTACACGCGGTCACTGGCCCAAGAGGCCGCGGCGCTGGGCGCCCGGGACGGTGCCGGAGCTGAGCGCGTGGACCTGGTCTGCGAGGGCCTGGACACCGTAGCGGAGGTCCGGGTCGGCGGCCGCGAAGTGGGCCGGTCGGCCAACATGCACCGCTCCTACCGCTTCGACGTCACTGAGGCGCTCAGAGAGGGCGGTGAAGACCCCGCCCTAGAGGTGCAGTTCGCCTCGCCCTACCGGTACGCCGAGGCGAACAAGGAGAGCCTGGGCGCGCTCCCCGGCGCCTACGACGAGCCGTACCAGTACATCCGCAAGATGGCGTGCAACTTCGGCTGGGACTGGGGGCCGACCGTGGTCACCTCGGGAATCTGGCGGCCGATCCGGTTGCACGCGTGGTCGACGGCGCGGCTGTCCTCGGTCCGGCCACTGGTGGAGGTGTCCGAGGGCGGCGCGCTGGCCAAGGTCAGCCTGCGGGTGGAGCTGGAGCGGACCGGGGGAGGGGCGCACACCGCCCTGACCCTGGCCGCTTCGGTTGCCGGCGCCGCCACCACCGCCACCGTGGCGTCGGGAGAGACGCACGCGGACCTGGAGATCGTGGTCGCCGACCCCGAGCTGTGGTGGCCACGCGGCCACGGAGACCAACCCCTCCACGACGTGGACGTGGAGTTGTCCGCGGCAGGAAGCACGCTCGACACCTGGCGGCGCCGGATCGGCTTCCGCAGCGTGGCGGTGCACAGTGAGCCGGATGAGAGCGGGGCCGCCTTCGCGCTCCGGGTCAACGGCCGGGACATCCTGGTGAAGGGCGCCAACTGGATCCCCGACGACACCTTCCCGAGCAGGGTGGGCCGGGATCGCTACCGCGAACGCATCGACCAGGCGTGTGACGCGGGGATGAACCTTCTGCGCGTCTGGGGCGGGGGGATCTACGAGTCAGAGGACTTCTACGAGCTCTGCTCCGAGCGGGGGGTCCTCGTCTGGCAGGACTTCCTCTTCGCCTGCGCCGCCTACCCCGAGGAAGAGCCCTTGGCATCGGAGGTCGAGGCCGAGGCGCGCGAGGCGGTCGTACGGCTCGCCCCGCACGCTTCGCTCGCGGTGTGGTGCGGGAACAACGAGAACATCTGGGGACACGAGGACTGGGGCTGGAAGCCGGAGCTCGGCGACCGGACCTGGGGCGCCGGATACTACCTGGACGTGCTGCCGCGCGTGGTCTCGGAGCTCGACCCCACCCGTCCCTACTGGCCTGGAAGTCCGTACTCGGAGGGGGAGGGGATCCACCCCAACGACGCGGCACACGGCACCATGCACCTCTGGGACGTGTGGAACGAGGTCGACTACACGGTCTACCGGGAGCACAGGCCCCGGTTCGCCGCCGAGTTCGGGTACCAGGCACCGCCCACCCACGCCACGCTGCGCGGTTCGGTGTCGGATGATCCGCTGACCCCGACCTCGCCGGGCGTGCTGCACCACCAGAAGGCGATCGACGGCAACGGCAAGCTCGCGCGCGGGCTCGCCGCGCACTTCGGCGACCGCGAGTGGGGGTACGAAGACTGGCACTACCTCACCCAGGTGAACCAGGCGCGGGCGCTCAGCGTGGGTATCGAGCACTTCCGCTCCACGTGGCCTTACTGCACGGGCACGGTGATGTGGCAGATCAACGACTGCTGGCCGGTCACGTCGTGGGCGGCCGTGGACGGAGCGGGCAGGCCCAAGCCCCTGTGGTACGCGCTGCGCCGCGTCTACGCCGACCGGGTGGCGACCGTTCAGCCCACCGCCGGCGGCGGGCTCACGGTGGTCCTGGGCAACGACACGGACGAGGAGTGGACGGCGGAGGTGACGGTGGCCCGCCGGGACACGGTCACGGGGCGTGCGCTGTCCGCTTCGTCACACCCGGTTCAGGTGCCCCCTCGCGGGGCGCTGCGGGTCCCGGTGCCTCCGGGGGTCGCCCGGCCCGGGGTCGCCGCCCGTGAGGTGCTGACGGTCGACGGCGCGGGAGAGCGGGCTTGGTGGTTCTTCTCCCGGGACCGGGACATGGACTACCAAAAACCGGAATTTGTCGGGGAAACAGCCACGGAAGGTGCCGATTTGCGGGTGAAGGTTCAAGCCCGCGTCCTGTTGCGGGATCTGGTCCTGAACGTCGACAGGCTCGATCCCCAAGCACGTGTGGACAGCGCTCTGGTGACGCTGTTGCCCGGTGAGTCCCACACGTTCACCGTGCGCGGCGGTGCCCGGCTGGATCCGGGGGCGGTCACGGCGCCACCCGTGCTGAAGTGCGTCAACGATGCACTGTTGGCCTCAGCGTGATCGTGTCGTAACACTCCGGTGTTCGACACGCGAGTTTCAGGCGTTCCCCGCCCGGCCCGCCGGTATTCCGTGGCGGGCCGTGCGGGTTGCCACACTGATAGCCCTCGCCAGCGGGCCTGCCTGTGATACGTTCAGGGTGATTGTTAGTCGTTGAATTTCGCAGTTGGTGTCTTGCCCGCGGAGTTTGTGACCGGCGGGCGGTTTCTCTTGGAGTCGGCTCGCGGCAATTTTCGGGCGTGTGAGTATGCGTCCGTGTACACCGAGCTGAAGGAGAAAACATGGCTCAGGGAACTGTGAAGTGGTTCAACGGCGAGAAGGGCTTCGGCTTCATCTCCCCCGACGACGGTGGCCCCGACGCCTTCGTTCACTACAGCGCCATCCAGGGCACGGGCTTCCGTAACCTGGAGGAGAACCAGCGCGTGGAGTTCGAGATCGTCGCTGGCACCCGCGGCCCGCAGGCCGAGAACGTCGTCGGTATCTAAGACCGCTAAGACGTAGCGTCGCCACCCCTTGCAGGCGTGGACCACGCTGAACGCCCCCGGAGGGTTCCACCTTCCGGGGGCGTTCGTGTGTCTGGGGGCTTACGCGCCCATGCTGATCAGGCTTCCAACAGGGCCCGGGTGCGCTCGCGGACCTCGGAGGTGTCCAGCCCGCGCACGGTGACGGTGGTCCGGCGCCGCAGAGCGTCGTCGACGGTCACCGCCCACTCGCGGTCGCGGGCGAACAGCACCTGCGCCCAGATGTCAGGGCCGTCGGGGTGGATCCGCTCACCGAGCGAGGGCTCGGCGCGGACCATGCCGGCGATGTCCATGGCCAGGCTTCCGTAGTGCGAGGCCAGGTGGCGGGCGACCAGCGGGTCCAGCCGGGTGCCGGGCTCCCGGTCGATGATGAGGCGCTGGGTGACCGCGTCCGGGCTGGCCAGACCGGGCAGGGGGACGGTCTGGAGGGGGTCCGCCATGTCCTCGGACAGCGGGACCGCGGACACCTTCCGGAGCTCCTCCAGGACGGTCCGGCCGATGTGCCGGTAGGTCGTCCACTTGCCGCCGGCCACCGAGAGCATCCCGCCGCGGCCCTGGGAGACGACGGTCTCCCGCTTGGCAGAGCTCGTTCCGCCCGGCCCGCCGGGGAGGACACGCAGCCCGGCGAACGAGTAGGTCATGTTGTCGCGGTCCAGGTAGGACGGGTCGATGCCCATCGCCGCCTCACCCAGGATCTGGTCGACGTCGGAGGACAGCACACCCACATCGGCCGGGTCGCCCTCGTAGGCCTCGTCCGTGGTGCCCAGGAGCAGCTGGCCCTCCCACGGGATGGCGAAGGAGACGCGGTACTTGTCCACCGGGATGGTGAGTGCGGCCCGCCACGGCTCCGGAGTGCGCATGACCAGGTGGGCGCCCTTGGACAGGCGCACGCTGGGCGCGGCCCCCGGGTCCTCCAGCCGGCGCAGGTGGTCCACCCAAGGACCGGTCGCGTTGAGGACCAGTCGCGCGTCGATCCCGAATTCGCCCCCGTCCACGCGGTCGTGCAGGTCCGCGCCGGTCACCCGTCCCCGCGTGGTGCGCAGCCCCTGGACCTCGGCGTGGTTGAGTACTACGGCGCCGGCGTCGGCCGCGGCGCGCACCGTCATGACCGCCATGCGGCTGTCGTTCATCTGGTGGTCGCTGTAGGCGGCGACGGACTTCAGGCCGTCGGTGCGCAGGCCGGGGGCCAGGCGCTTGGCCTGGCGGGGTGAGAGCAGGCGGCCCATCCCGTCGCCGAAGGCGGACAGCGCCGAGTACAGGAAGACCCCCGCGCCCATCTTCGCGGCGCCGTGCGGCCCGCCGGAGTAGATCGGCACGAGGAAGGGTCGGTGGTTGACCAGGTGCGGGGCCACGTCGGAGGCGAGCGAACGCCGCTCCTTGTGGTTCTCCGCGACCAAGCGCACGTTGCCGGTCTGGAGGTAGCGCAGGCCTCCGTGTACAAGCTTGGAGGAGGCGCTGGACGTGGCGCCCGCGAAGTCGCCCGCGTCGACCATGGCCACCCGAAGGCCGGCCTGGGTAGCGGTCCAGGCGACGGACGTGCCGAGGATCCCGCCGCCGATCACGAGGAGGTCGAAGGTGCCCCGGGTGAGTTCCTCACGCGTATGCGCGCGGGAGGTGGAAGCGTCACTGCGGTGGGCGCTGGCGGTCATGGCTGGTGCTCCGTCCGTTGGGGAGGGATGGCGTTCGTCGCGCGTACCCGCTCCACATTTCGGGTGGCTGTCGTACGCATAATACGACAATGCCGAACGTTGGTGAAGATCCCCGTCCTGATGGAGGCAGTAGTACCACGTATGGAGGGAGGGAAGCGGGGAGAGATTGACTCGGTGTTACGTACAGGTGTGGGAGTATGTCGTGTTGTAGTTGAGGTGCGGCATTGTCGCACGAGAGTCGCAACGAGAAAGGCGCCCTCCACATCCCTTCGGGGAGTGGCGGGCGCCCTCAGGCCGGCCAGGGGCCGGGTCAGCCTCCGAACCCGGACAGGTTCCAGATCCAGGCGCCGATCACACCGCCCAGGATGGGGCCGACCACGGGGATCCACGCGTAGCCCCAGTCGGACGTGCCCTTGCCGGGGATGGGCAGCAGCGCGTGTGCGATGCGCGGTCCCAGGTCGCGGGCCGGGTTGATGGCGTACCCGGTGGGACCACCGAGGGACATACCGATCGCGAACACCAGCAGACCCACCATCAGCGGGGCGATGCCGTTCGCGAACAGGGCGGACAGGTCGGCGTCACCGGCCGAGACCGAACCCTCGTTGGCGCCGATGCCGAGGATCCCCAGCAGCAGCATCGCGGTACCGATGACCTCCGTGACGAGGTTGGCGACGGGGTGGCGGACCGCGGGTGCGGTACTGAAGACGCCGAGTTTGCTGGCCGGGTCCTCAGTGTGCTTCCAGTGCGCGAAGTAGGCCAGGTAGACGAGGCAGGCGCCGGTGAAGGCGCCGGCCATCTGCGCTCCGATGTAACCGGGCACCAGCGGCCACTCGAACTCGCCGATGCTGGCCAGGCCCAGCGTCACCGCGGGGTTGATGTGGGCGCCGCTGGTGGTACCGACGACGTAGACGGCCATGGCGACCGCCATACCCCAGCCGAACGTCACCACGATCCAGCCCGCTTGGAAGGCCTTGGACCGGGCGAGGGAGACACCGGCGACGACACCGCCGCCGAGGAGGACGAGGATCGCCGTACCGACGAACTCTGCCAGATAGACCATGGGAACCTCCGCCCCGAGGGGCAGCTAGGTCACGGGCATAATTGGGACACGCCCGTCACAGCGAATGATGGGGAGGGGCACCGTGGTGTCCCGGGAGCCGAACCCCAGGGGTCCCAGGTGGCACTAGTGCCCCTGGGGTTCGGTTGTTGGCGAGGCGAGCCCGCCTATTTGTCGTCTACGTGGTCGTCTTCGTGCTCGACCCAGTCGAGGGTGCGCTGCACGGCCTTGTTCCAGTTGTGGTACTCGCGCTCGCGGACCGAGGGCTCCATCTTCGGGTTCCACTCGGCGGCCTTGTGCCAGTTGGCGCGCAGCGTCTCGATGTCGGGCCAGTAGCCCACGGCGAGGCCCGCCGCGTAGGCGGCGCCCAGGCACGTCGTCTCGGCGACCATCGGCCGGACGACCTCGGCGTCGAGGACGTCGGACAGGATCTGCATGAGCAGGTTGTCCGCCGTCATGCCGCCGTCGACCTTCAGTGTGGTCAGGTCGATCTGGGAGTCGGCGTTCATGGCGTCGACGACCTCACGGGTCTGCCATGCCGTGGCCTCCAGGACGGCGCGGGCGATGTGGCCCTTGTTCACGTAGCCCGTCAGCCCGGCCATGACGCCGCGGGCGTCGCTGCGCCAGTGCGGGGCGAACAGGCCGGAGAAGGCGGGAACGATGTAGCAGCCGCCGTTGTCCTCGACGGTCCTGGCCAGGGTTTCGATCTCCGGTGCGCTCGAGATCAGGCCGATGTTGTCGCGCAGCCACTGCACCAGGGATCCGGTGACCGCGATGGCACCCTCGAGCGCGTACACGGCGGGGGCGTCGCCGATCTTGTAGCCCAGGGTGGTGAGCAGCCCGTTGTGCGAGGTCACGGGCTCCGTTCCGGTGTTCATCACCAGGAAGGTGCCGGTCCCGTACGTACCCTTGACGTCACCCGGGTCGAAGCAGGTCTGGCCGAACAGGGCGGCGTGCTGGTCGCCCAGGGAGGACGCCACGGGGGTCCCGGCGAGGTAGCCGCGGGCCTCGCCGTACACCTCGGAGGAGGACCGGATCTCGGGAAGGAGGTTCGCCGGGATGTCCATGGCCTCGAGGATCTCGGGGTCCCACTCCAGAGTGGCCAGGTTCATCAGCATGGTGCGGCTGGCGTTGGTCACGTCGGTGACGTGGCGTCCGGTCAGCTGCCAGATGATCCACGTGTCCATGGTGCCGAACAGCAGCTCGCCGCGCTCGGCGCGCTCGCGCACCCCTTCGACGTTGTCGAGCAGCCAGCGGATCTTGGGCCCGGCGAAGTAGGTGGCCAGCGGCAGGCCGCACTTCTCCCGGAAGCGGTCCTGTCCCTCGGTCGCGCCGAGCTCGCGTACGAGGTCGTCGGTGCGGGTGTCCTGCCAGACGATGGCGTTGTGGACGGGCTCACCGGTCTCGCGGTCCCACAGCACGGTGGTCTCGCGCTGGTTGGTGATGCCGACGGCGGCGACCTGGTCCGGGGTGATGTCGCTCTTCTGCAGGCACTCCTGGACGACCGCCTCGACGTTGGTCCAGACCTCCAGGGCGTCGTGCTCCACCCACCCCGGCTGCGGGAAGATCTGTCGGTGCTCTCGTTGGTCGACCGAGACGATGCGCCCGTCCTGGTCGAAGAGGATGCAGCGGCTCGACGTGGTGCCTTGGTCGATCGCGGCGATGTACTGCTGACTCATCGGTGCTCGCCTTCAGGTGGACGGCTGTGGGACGGGGTCGAAATCACGTGCATCGGCGGTTGACTCCGCACGGTGTACGACAATGACGTATGATTAGGCGATAGTTTCGACTGCATTTCCTTCCCATGTCAAGGCGGCGTGACGCAATCGTGTTGCGTGGATCACGTTACGCCGACCAGCCCAAGACACAAGGGAAGCTGAACACGCGGGAAGCAGCGCCCCACGGAAGGACGCGCGGCGGTGGGCGAACCGTCAGTAGGGGGTGACGCCCAGTTCGCGGGAGATGGCCCTGGCGGCGTCGCGCACGTAGGAGACCTGCTCCATGTCGGGCTTGCCCTCGTCGCTGCGGAGGCGCTCGACGGCGCCGCGCACCCCGATGGCGCCGACGGTGACCCCGCGCCGGTCGCGGATGGGCGCCGCGATGGACACCTCGCCGTCGACCAGTTCCTCGGCCTCCCAGCCCCACCCGTTGTCCCGGATGTCGGTCATCTGGCCTTCGAGGGTCGCCATGGACGTGACGGTGTGCCTGGTGAAGGAGGTCAGTTCGACGGGTGCGTCCGTCTCCACCGACGCCACCTCCTCCGGGGCGGCCAGGGGATCGAAAGCCATCAGGACCTTGCCGAGGGCGGTCGCGTGCAGCGGCAGCAGAGTGCCCACGTCCAAGGTCTGGCGGCTGGAGTCCGGACGGAAGACGTGGTGCACGACCAGGACCTGGTGCTTGTGCAGCGTGCCTATGCGTACGCTCTCGCCGCTGCGTGAGGCGAGGGTGTCCGACCAGTTCAGCGCGCGGGTGCGCAGTTCGTTGCCGTCGAGGTACCGGGTTCCCAGGCTCAGCATGCCGCCGCCCAGGCGGTAGCGGCCCGATTCGGGGTCCTGTTCCACGAACCCGACGTGCTGCAGTGTGCGGAGGATGCCCAAGGCGGTGCCCTTCGGGAGCTCCAGTGAGCGGGAGATCTCCGCCAGGCTCAGCCCTCGGGCGCCACTGGCCAGGAGCCGGAGAATCGCGGCGGCGCGTTCGATGGACTGGATTCTTCCCGGCATTGCGGTGCTACCACTCTCTAGTACGACAATGTCATACGCCCGATGCTACTACGCGATGTGACGCGCAACACCTACCGGCCCCTCGGCTCGCGCGGTCGGCCAAGTGTACCGACGGGCCATCCCTCTGACCTGCGAACCGATCCCGTCACACCCGCGACACGGCCCGAGCAATCGCCTTGGCCGCCTCCTCCACGTCGCCGTCGGTGACCTCCAGGCGCATGACCAGCCGGATCCGTGAACCGCCGCCCAGGACCCGGACCCCCTCCGCGGCGAAGGCCTCCGCGTACCTCGCGGCCTCACCCTCAGGGGTGTCCACGAGCACCATGTTGGTCTGGGACCGGGCGGACAGTCCCGGAAGGCCGTCCACTTGATCGGCCAACCGGGCCGCGCGTGCGTGGTCCTCCACGACTCGCTCGCGGTGGTGGCGCAGGGCGTGCAGGGCGCCCGCGGCGATGATCCCGGCTTGGCGCATGCCCGCACCCAGCAGCTTCCGGCCTCGCCGGGACCGCCGGATCGTTTCGGCGTCCCCGGCAAGGGCGGAACCCACCGGTGCCCCGAGGCCCTTGGAGAAGCACACCGAAACCGTGTCGAAGCCCTCGGCGACCTCGGCCGGGGAGGCCCGTAGGTGGGCGGCGGCGTTCCACAACCGGGCCCCGTCCAAGTGGGCGCGCAGGCCGTGGGCGTGCGCGAAACCGGTGACCCGCCGCTGTTCGGCCAGGGGCACCACCCGGCCGGTGAAGGTGTTCTCCAGCCACAGCAGCGCGGGATCGGCCCTGTGCACGTTGCCGAGCCCGGTGATCCAGGACTCCAGCAGGTCCTGAGGAGGGAAGGGGTCCCCCGAGTACAGGCGGGGGAGTACCCGGGAGAGCACCACTGCGGCACCCTGCTCGTCCCCGATCAGGTGGTGGTGTTCGTGGGCCCACACCTCCTCGCCGCTGCGGGTGGACACGTACAGCCCGAGCTGGTTGGCCATGTGGCCGGAGGGGACGTAGAGCGCGGCCTCGCGGCCCAGCAGGGCGGCGGTCTCCTCTTCCAGCGCGCGCACGGTCGGGTCCTCGCCGAACACGTCGTCGCCCACTTCGGCCTCGGCCATGGCCCGACGCATGTCGGGGGTCGGCTGGGTCAGGGTGTCCGAGCGCAGGTCGATCACGGCTGCTCCTCAGTGGCTGTGGTCTCCGTGGCTGTGGTGCCCGCACGACGATACTGGGCGCGGTCAGCGCCGGGGCGGGGCAGGGCTTGGGAGAGGGTGTTCAGGGCCTCCAGGATCCGCTCCGTCTCCTTCTCCCCGAGCTGGCCGACCAGGATGCCCGAGAGCCGGTCGTGCCCGGTCCTGACCTCGTCGAGGGCCGCGCGGCCCTGCTCCGTCGCGGCGAGCAGCTTGGCCCGGCTGTGCTCGGGGTTGGGGAGGTACTCGGCCATGCCTTGGGACACGAGTTGGTCCGCGATGCGCTGCACGCTCTGCCGGGTGGTCCCCAGGCCACGGGCCACCTGGGACACGGCCCCGGGCTCTGGGTGTACCGCGTCGAGGACCTGCCACCGGGAGGCGGTCAGGCCGGCGGCGAGGGTCAGCGCCTCGGTGTGGGACCGGAGTCGGCCGTGCAGCCGGTCGGCTGTGTGCGCCGCTCTCGTGAACGCTCTGTCGCCGGGTTCCACCGCCTAGGCCTCCTCCAAGAGAGTGAGATAGGCGTCCGTGTCGTGGAGCGCGTGGAGCCGGTACCAGGCTTCCAGCGCCCGCGGGCTGAAGGCGTCCAGCCTGCCGAAGGCCTCCCGGGCGAATTCGACGGCGGCGGTGGGCCCCGCCGTGACGAGGTCCTCATCGGTGACCGCCAGTGCGGACCGGTACCGGTGCCCGCCCTGGTAGCCGGTGCCCAGGAGGTATTCGGGGGCGGCACTGGTGTGGTCCCGGAAGTCGAGCAGCCCTTCGCGGGCCAGCCCCGCTGTGGCCCCCGAGATCGCGGCCACGGGGGTCCCGGAGTCGAGGAAGATCCCGGCCGCCGACGCCATGGGCGCCATGGCCTCCGGCGAGGTGTCCCACGCGGGGGAGCCCGGGAGGACGAGCATGGCGCTGCTGGAGGGCTGGAGCTGGGGGAGTGTGATGTCGGGCAGGACGGTCACGCCGCCCAGGGTGGTGACGGGCGCTCCGGTCAGCCCCACGGTCACCACGTCGTGCCCGCTGGAGCCCTGGCCGTCGAGGCCCGCGCGGATGTGGGCGACCGCGTGCCCCACCTCCCAGTCGGCCAGCTGGTCGTAGACGGCGAGGTGGACGGTCTTGCGCGGCTCAGCGTTCATGGCACGAGGCTGAACCGTTGACAACACGTTGTCAATGACGGGGTCCGGCCATGGGATTTTCTTGGGCCTGTGACCTGCGTCTCCATCACAGAAGCTCACTGTCGCGTTCACAGGACCTCACAAATGGTATTACCATTCTCTGAGTCCGGTCCAAGACCAGGTCAAGGGCGTGTTTCGACACGGCCAAGCACTACCCCGTCCACTGGAAGGCTCCGTCGTGGAGAACTTCGAACCCGTCTACGGCACGGGTCCCCTGCTCGGGATCGCGGCGGGCGCCATCGCCCTCCTGCTGTTCCTGATCATCCGCTTCAAGATGCACGCGTTCATCGCGCTCGTCCTGGTCAGCGTGCTGACCGCGCTCGTTTCCGGAATCCCGGTCGACGGGGTGGTCCCCACCCTCCTCGACGGGTTCGGCGGCACGCTCGCCAACGTGGCCCTCCTCGTGGGCCTGGGTGTGATGATCGGCCGCATGCTGGAGGTCACCGGCGGTGCCGCGGTCCTCGCCAGCGCACTCATCAAGCTGTTCGGGGAGAAGCGCGCCCCGATGGCTCTCGGTGTGGCCTCACTGATCTTCGGCTTCCCGATCTTCTTCGACGTCGGCCTCATCGTGATGCTCCCGATCGTCTTCAGCGTGGCCCGCCGCGTGGGCGGATCCGTGCTGCTGTACGCCTTGCCGACGGCGGGCGCGTTCGCGGTCATGCACGCCTTCGTGCCGCCGCACCCCGGCCCGGTCACCGCCGCCGTCGAGATCGGTGCGGACATGGGCCTGACCCTGCTGGTCGGCACCGTCCTGGCCATCCCCACCTGGTACCTGGCCAGCTACCTGTTCGGTCTGTGGGCCGGCAAGCGTCTGGAGATCCCCGTCCCGGACGACATCATGTCCAACGGCGAGGTCAAGCACGAGAACCCGCCGCACCTGGCCACGGTCGTCAGCATCCTGGTGCTGCCGGTGCTGCTCATCTTCGCCAACACCGGCACGAGCACCCTCGTCGAGACCGGCACCGTGTCCGGGGAGACCGTCTGGGCGCAGTCGCTCCAGCTCGTCGGTGACGCGCCCATCGCTCTGCTCATCACCGTTCTCTACGCGATGGTCGTGCTCAGCCAGGGGCGGTTCACCCGGCAACGGGTCGAGGAGATCGTCGGCGGCGCGCTCGGCCCCGTCTGCGGCATCATCCTCATCACCGGCGCCGGCGGCATGTTCGGCGGGGTTCTGCAGGCCAGCGGGATCGGTGATGCGCTCGCCGACAGCCTGAACTCCACCGGTATGCCGGTCATCGTCGCGGCGTTCATCATCGCCCTCGGCCTGCGCGTCGCCCAGGGTTCGGCCACGGTCGCCATCACCACGGCGGCCGGCCTGATCGCCCCCGCGGTTCAGGCCAGCTCGGGCCTGAGCTCGATCGACCTGGCCCTGATCGTGATCGCCATCGCCTCCGGTGCCACGGCGCTCTCGCACGTCAACGACTCCGGCTTCTGGCTGGTCGGCCGCTTCCTCGGGATGGACGTCAAGACCACGCTCATGACCTGGACCGTCATGGAGACACTGATCGGGTTCATCGGCTTCGGGTTCGCCTTCGGCCTCTACCTGATCCTGTAGCGCCCCGGCCGAGTCAGTGGGAGGGCGCGGACTCGTCGCCTCTCAGGGCGTCGGCGACCTCGGTGACGATCGCCCGCATCGCCGCCTCGGCCACGTCCGGCAGCCCGTCCCGGATGGCCTGCGCCACTGCCGTGTGCAGGCGCAGGGCCTCCGGGCGGGGGTTGTGCGGCATCAGGTCGTAGGAGGTGCGGCCGACCAGGACCTCGGTCACCACCTCTGCCAGGCCGGACAGCATCTCGTTGCCGGAAAGCTCCAGGATGCGGCGGTGGAAGGTGACGTCGAGCTCGAGGAAGGTCTCCAGCTCGCCGGCCCGCCCGGTCAGCGTCATCTGTTCGGCCACGACCACCAGTTGGGCCCGCTCGTCCGCGGGGCCGCGCTCGGCCGCCAACGCGGCGGCGCCGGGCTCCACGGCGGCCCGGAGTTCATTGAGGGAGCGCAGTTGTTCCATGCGGCCAGCACCGGCCAGGCGCCAGCGGATCAGCTGGGGGTCGAAGACGCTCCAGTCGCGCTGCGGCCTGACCCGGATACCGGTTCTGGGGCGGCTGACCGCCAGGCCCATCGACTCGAGGACCCGCACGGCCTCGCGGGCGACGGTACGGGAGACGCCGAACTCCTGTTCCAGACCTTGGAGCGTGAAGGTGTGACCGGTCGTGTACTCGCCGCCGGCGATAGCGGGACCGAGCACCGCCAGCACTCGGTTGTGCAGCGTGCGGTGCGTGGGGGCCATCGTCTTCCCTCGAGCTTCCCGGGTTCTCGTGCTACGGCCGGATCCGGCCGGGGGTCAGGCTGAATCCTAGCTGGAATGATTGATACCACTATTGGTGGCGGCGTCGCGGTCGGCGGCGGGCCACGACACGGAGAGACCATGCACTTTGTCTTCATGGGCGTATCTGGCAGCGGCAAGACCAGTGTGGCCGAACGGATCGCCGACCAGCTCGAGCTCCCCTTCGCGGAGGCGGACGCCTTTCACCCCGAGGCCAATATCGCGAAGATGTCGGCCGGTGTGCCCCTGACCGACGGCGACCGATGGCCGTGGCTGCGCGAACTGGCCGACTGGACCGCCGAACACGAGGCCTCGGGTACTTCGACGGTGATGGCCTGTTCCGCACTCAAACGCACCTACCGCGACGTGTTGCGCACCGGGGCGCCCGGTGTGCACTTCCTCCACATGCACGGTTCCGCCGAGGTGATCTGGGAGCGGATCGGTGCCCGGGAGGACCACTTCATGCCTCCCGCGCTCCTGAATTCGCAGCTGGAGACCCTGCAGCAGCTCGGCCCCGACGAGGAGGGGAGGGAGTTCGACGTCCGTGAGGACTTGGAAACCCTCGCCGCCGCGGCCCTGGGGTACGTGGGTGAGCGCGTGCGTCCGATGGGTGTCTGAGAAAGGGCAATCGGTGATCCTTTGTGCGCATGTGGCGACTGTGCGTATAGGTGCCGATGCTCCACTTGTGTAGTGCGCCCGAGCACGCAACCCTGTTCGTCATGCAAGACACCCAAACATCCCCTACCGCCTCTGCCGCCCGGCCCTTCAGCGTGGTGCCCGCGCCGAGGCAGAGCCTTCTCGCCACGCGCCGACCGGGGGTGCGGCCCCCGCGTGACGTGCGGCAGGCCTTCACCCTGATGTTCGTCGCAGCGGCCGCCTACGCGCTGTTGGCCTACCAGGTATGGGCGCTGCTGGACGCGGGTGCCCCCGGCCCCGTCGTGACCGAACTCTGGTTCCTGCTGGTCGTGGCCGCGCTGGTCGCCATTGGCCTCATCGCCTCGGCGGTGCCCATCCGCCGAGGGGGCTACGTGCTGTGGCGCGCCTCCCAGTTCGGCGGGCTGGTCGCCCTGGGGGTGGCCCTGGGCGCGCTCCGCATGGCCGCCAAGCTGGCCAACACCCCGATGCTGCTGGTGGGGTTGCTGGCCGCGCTCTTCGCCATCGTCGTGAACATCGCGCTGTGGAGCAGCAACGTGCGCAGGTGGTGCGAACTTTAGCCCGAGGGGCCGGAGCCGCTACTGCTCTTCCTCCTCGCCGTCGGCGAGGAAGTGCAGTCGGGCGAGGTGCTCGCCGCCGTCTTCCCCGTGGCGGGTCGTATAGACCTCGCGCGCCTCGTCGGCGACGTCACCGACCTCGTCGTCGAAGCCGTAGTCGATGAGGTCGTCCAGCAGGTCGATGGCCCGGTGTAGGAAGTCCTCATCGTCGGGGTTCTCCGCGGCGTCCTCGGGGGAGTGCGCCGTGACCCGCGAGAGCACGACGGCACGGGCCTCCTCCACCGCGCTCTCGGCTCCGGCGGCGGCGCTGAGGCGGATGCGGGTGACGGGGTCCTCGTCGGCCGCGAGCATCAGCTGCTCGGCCAGCCAGGCGCTCTCCTGGCTTTCGAGGAACGCGGTGAGGTCCGCGTCGGCAATGGGAGTGTTCATCCGAAGATCATAGGACGGGGGCGCACCCTGCGTAGTCCCGGAGTCCAGCCAAGCGGGATGTCCGGCCCGAACCAGAAATTCATCCCATGGCAGGATGTTATCGTGAACATTATGCATATGTGAATACACATTATTGTCGACGGTCCCCGTATGGCTGTGTTATGCCTGGTGCGTTTGACACCTGTGCACGAAAATCCGACCTATGGATCACGCCACAGATATGAAACAGTTGTATTAATACCCAGTCGTCTATCTTCCCAGGCGGTCGCGGATCGGCTTATGGTCCCAACATCGTTCAGGGCCTCAAAGCCGCCCCCCCACACTGAGGTGGACCATGTTCACGAAGTCATCCCGAAAGCCGCTCGGTCTCGTGGCCGTCGCGGCTTCGCTCACGCTGGTGGCCACAGCGTGCGCGGAGAGCGACCGAGAGGGCGCGGCCGACGGTAGCGAGCCGTTCGTCTTCGCCGCCGCGGGCGACATCGCCGCACTCGACCCGTTCCTCGCTAGCGACGGCGAGACGTTCCGTTACAGCCGCCAGGTATTCGAGCCCCTCCTCGACCACGAGTCCGGTGGCTCCGACATCGTCGGCGGGCTCGCCGAGGACTGGGACCAGTCCGAAGACGGCACCGTCTGGACCTTCCACCTTCAGGACGACGTCACGTTCCACGACGGCGACGAACTGAGCGCGGAAGTCGTCTGCGCCAACTTCGACCGCTGGCACAATCTGACCGGCGGATACCAGAGTTCCAACAACTCCTACTACTGGCAGACGATCTTCGGCGGATTCGCCGAGAACGAAGACGACTCCATCGGTGACTCGCGCTACGTCTCCTGCGAGGCCGAGGACGAGAACACCGCCGTCATCGAGATCTCCGAGTACTCCTCGATCTTCCCCGGCGGGTTCAGCCTCGCCGCCTTCGGCATCATGAGCCCCACCACCCTGGAGGCCATGGAGGGCCAGGAGATCACCGGCGAGGAAGGCAGCTTCACCCTCCCCGAGTACTCCCAGACCGTGGGCGAGGTGGCCGGAACGGGCCCGTTCACCGTCGAGGAGTGGAACCAGGACCAGGGCGAGGTCACCCTGGACCGGTTCGACGACTACTGGGGCGAGCCGGCCGGCTTCGAGACGATGATCCTCCGGTCGATCCCGGACGAGACCGCCCGCCGCCAGGCCTTGGAAGCCGGTGACATCCACGGGTACGACCTGGTCGCCCCGGCCGACGTGGAGCCGCTGGAGGAGGCGGGCTTCGAGGTGCCCACCCGTGACGTGTTCAACGTCCTCTACCTCGCCTACCAGCAGGACTACGAGGGTCTCGAGGAGCTGGAGGTCCGCGAGGCCCTCTCCCACGCGGTGGACCGCCAGCGCATCGTCGACACCATCCTTCCGGAGGGCGGCGAGGTCGCCACCCAGTTCCACCCGGACACCCTCGACGGCTGGTCCTCGGACGTGCGCACCTTCGAGCACGACCCGGAGCTGGCCGAGGAGATGCTCGCCGACGCCGGCCACGAGGACCTCGAACTCGAGTTCTGCTACCCGACCGAGGTCACCCGTCCCTACATGCCCGCGCCCCAGGACATCTTCGACGTCATCACCGAAGACCTGCAGGACGTCGGCGTGACCGTCGAGGCCACGACCTACGAGTGGGACGAGTACATCAACCAGACCGACAGCGGCAACTGCTCGCTCTACCTGCTCGGCTGGACCGGTGACTACAACGACGCCTACAACTTCTTCGGCACCTGGTTCTCCGGCCCCATGGGCGCGTGGGGACTGGACGACGAGGAGCTGTTCGACCGCATGGCCGAGGTGAGCACCAACCCGGACGAGGAGGAGCGCGTCGCCGGCTACGAGGAGCTCAACGAGATGGTGATGGAGGTCCTCCCGGGGCTGCCCATCTCCAGCTCCCCGCCCTCCATCGCGTTCTCCCCGGACGTCGACCCGCCCAACGTCAGCCCGCTGACGCAGGAGATCTTCGCTGAGGCCTCCTGGGAGGAGTAGCACCCTAGGGAGTGTTCCGCGGATGCTTTCGGCTGGTCGGCGCTTGCGCCGATCACTGCGAGCGGCCGTCCAGTCAATCTCTCGCCAGACGATGAGCGAGGTCAGCCCGGGGTTGGCTGTCCGAGCGACATCGGCGCAGCGAGAGGCAGCCTGGTGGTCGCGAGCCCGAAATGATCCAAGGAACACGACCTAGGACCCCGCTCTCCCCGACCCGGGAGGCGTGTTCTCCGGGCCCGGCCAGTGGATCCACCGGCCGGGCCCGCCGCGCGGCGGGCCGCGCGTCCCTCCGGGAGATCCCCGAAACCACCACTGGCGAAAGGCGGCGAAGGTGCTGCGATTCATCGTCAGGCGACTCCTGCAGCTGATCCCTACCTTGGGCGGCCTGTCGGTCCTGCTGTTCGTCTGGCTCCAACGGCTGCCGGGCGGACCGGAGTTCGCCCTCCTGCCCGAAGACGCGACCGCGGAACAGCGCGAGGCGCTGCGGCGGTCGCTCGGACTGGACGAACCGCTCACGGTTCAGTACCTGTCCTTCCTCCGCCGTATCTTCCAAGGCGACCTGGGCACCTCCCTCCAGACCGGGCGGCCGGTCATGGAGGAGTTCCTCACGCGTTTCCCGGCCACGTTCGAACTCGCCGTGACCGCGATGGTCATCGCCGTCGCGGTCGGGCTGCCCCTGGGCTACCTGGCGGCGCGCAAACGGGGCTCCGCCCTGGACTTCGCCGCTGTCGGCGGCTCCCTCCTGGGCATCTGCACCCCGGTCTTCTTCCTGGCCTTCATCCTCAAGGTGGTCTTCGCCGAGGGCCTCGGACTGTTCCCGTCGGCGTTCCGCCTGTCCCCGGGGATCAACCGCACCGACATCACCGGGTTCGTCCTCCTCGACGGCATGATGACCAGGGAGTGGGACGTCGTCTGGGACGCCTTCGCGCACCTGGCGCTACCGGGCCTGGCGCTGGCTTCCATCCCGCTCGCCGTCATCACCCGGATGACCCGCGCCAGCGTCCTGGAGGTCATGGGCGAGGACTACGTCCGTACCGCCAACGCCAAGGGCCTGCACCGCACCACGGTGCGCACCCGTCACGTGCTCCGCAACGCCCTGCTGCCCGTGGTGACGGCCATGGGCCTGCTGGCCGGCAGCCTCTTCGCCGGAGCGGTCCTCACCGAGAGCGTCTTCGCCTTCCCGGGGATCGGATCCTTCGTCTACGCGGCCACGCAGTCCCGCGACTACCCGGTCCTCACCGGGTTCATCCTGCTCATCGCCACCATGTACGTGTTCATCAACCTCCTGGTCGACATCTCGTACAGCCTCCTCGACCCGAGAGTGCGGGCCCAGTGATGCCTACGACACCGAGCTCCCAGAACTTGTCCGAGGTCCCCTTCCACAAGCGCAAAGCGGCCAAGGCCGACCGGCTAGCCGAACTCATGGGCGACCGGGGCGACGACGGCCACGGCGCCGGGATCTGGCGGGAGGCCTTCCAACGGATGCGCCGCAGCCCCATGGCTATCACCGGGGCGGTCATCGTCTCGGTGTTCGTCCTCGTGGCGCTGTTCTCCCCGCTCATCGCGCCCTACAGCGCCACCGCGCAGAGCTGGGGCAGCGAGGTCTTCCCCAACCGCAACGAGTTCGTCGGCCCGCGCGCCGAGAACCTGCTCGGCCTGGACCACCTCGGGCGGGACATGTTCTCGCGGATGGTGATCGGTGCCCGGCAGACCCTCATGGTCGGAGTGGTCGCCACCCTCGTCGGCTTCCTCTTCGGCGCGCTCCTCGGCGGTACCGCGGGGGCCTGTTCCGCGCTCGGCGGACGCTGGGGCCGCCAGGTCGACAACGTCATCATGCGGGTCATCGACATGATGCTCGCCCTGCCCACCCTGCTGCTCGCCGTCACCGTCGCCGCCCTGGTCGGGCCCAGCCTCACGACCGTCATGCTCGCGGTGGGTATCGCCCAGATCCCGATCTTCGCCCGCCTGCTGCGCGGGGCGATGATCTCGCAGGGCAACCGCGAGTACGTGCTGGCCGCGGAGGCGCTGGGCGTACGCAAGCGCAAGATCGCCGTTTCGCACATCCTGCCCAACTCGATGGGCCCGGTCATCGTGCAGTCCACGCTCACCCTGGCGACCGCCATCATCGACGCGGCGGCCCTGTCCTACCTGGGACTGGGCAACCCGGACGCCAACTTCCCCGAGTGGGGAACGATGCTGTCCGAAGCCCAGCGGTTCCTGTCCAGCGCGCCGTCCCTGGCCGTCTACCCGGCCCTGGGCATCATCATCACCGCGCTCGGCTTCACCCTTCTGGGCGAGTCCCTGCGCGAAGCGCTCGACCCGAAGTTGAGGAAGTGACCATGAGTACCAGCAAGCCGCTGCTGGCGGTGGACGACCTGTCCGTGGTGTTCAGCGGGCGCGGGGCCGGCAGCGAGGTGCGTGCCGTCGACGGGGTCTCCTTCTCCTTGGACGAGGGCCGTGTCACCGCACTGGTCGGCGAGTCCGGTTGCGGTAAGAGCGTCACCTCACTGGCCCTCATGGGGTTGCTGCCCGACCGGGGGGTGGACGTCGGCGGCAGCGCCGTCATGCAGCTGCCCGGCGGCGAGGAAGACCTCCTGCGGGCGTCCCAGCGCCGGATGCGCGACCTGCGCGGGTCCCAGCTGGCAATGATCTTCCAGGACCCGCTGAGCTCCCTCAACCCGGTGGTCCCCATCGGCGTCCAAGTCACCGAGATCCTCAAACGGCACCGGGGGATGCGTGGCACCCCGGCCCGCAAGGAGGCCGCCGACCTCCTGTACCGCGTGGGTATCCCGGACCCGACCCGCCGGCTCAGCGAGTACCCGCACCAGCTGTCCGGAGGGATGCGCCAGCGCGCGCTCATCGCGATGGCGGTGGCCTGCCGACCGCGCCTGATGATCGCCGACGAACCGACGACCGCCCTGGACGTCACCATCCAGGCGCAGATCCTGGAACTGCTCAAGGACCTGGTCACCGAGGAGGGCACCGCCCTGCTCATGATCACCCACGACCTGGGCGTGGTTGCCGGGCTGTGCGACGACATCAACGTCCTCTACGCGGGCCGGGCAGTGGAGAGCGCCCCGCGCGAACCGCTGTTCGCCGACCCGACCCACCCCTACACGGTGGGCCTGCTCGGCTCCATCCCCCGGCTGGACGCTCCGCGCGGCGAGCCGCTCACCCCGGTGCGCGGCTCCGTCAACGACAACATCGCGTGGTCGGACGGGTGCGCGTTCGCGCCCCGCTGCGACCACTACACGATGGAGTGCCTCCAGGGCCCGCCCGAGCTGGTCCGGATGTCGGAGGGCAAGAACGGCGACCTGGACCACGTCCACCGCTGTGTGAACCCCATCAGCCGCGCCGATGTGGCGGACCGGACCGTGCTCGACAGCCCGGCCGTGGTGGGCGACGACGAGGAGGAGCGGGGATGAGCCTGCTGGAGATCAAGGACCTCAAGGTCCACTTCCCGATCAAGCGCGGGGTGATCGTCGACCGCACCGTCGGCCACGTGCGCGCCGTGGACGGGGTCTCGCTGAGCATCGAGCCCGGGCAGACCTACGGTCTGGTGGGTGAGTCCGGCTGCGGAAAGACCACCCTGGGGCGGGCGGTCCTGCGCCTGAACCAGGTCACCGAAGGAGAGGTGTGGTTCGGCGGCCGGGACCTGGCCAGCCTCGATCCCGAGTCGATGCGCCGCGAGCGCAAGAACCTGCAGATGGTCTTCCAGGACCCTCTCGGCAGCCTGAATCCGCGGCAGAACATCGGATCGATCCTCGTGGAGGGCCTGCAGACCCACGGGATCGGGGGGCCCACCGAGGAGGAAGCGGCCGGCCTGAGCCGGTCCGAGCGGCGCCGCTTGACCGAGGAGGACCAGCGCCGCCGCGTGGTGGACGCCCTGGAGCGGGTGGGCCTGTCCGGCAAGGTGCTCAAGCGCTACCCGCACGAGTTCTCCGGGGGGCAGCGCCAGCGCATCGGCATCGCCCGCGCCCTCGTGCTGGAGCCGGACCTGATCATCTGCGACGAGCCGGTATCCGCGCTGGACGTGTCCATCCAGGCGCAGGTGCTCAACCTCCTGGAGGAGCTCCAAGAGGAGATGGGCCTGACCTACCTGGTCATCGCGCACGACCTTGCGGTCGTCCGCCACGTCAGCGACGTGGTCGGGGTGATGTACCTGGGTTCCCTGGTGGAGGAGGCCACTAGTGACGAGCTGTACGAGACCCCGGTGCACCCCTACACCCGTTCGCTGATGTCCGCGGTGCCGGTCCCGGACCCGGAGGTGGAGGACAACCGTGAGCGCATCCTGCTCGCCGGTGACCTCCCCTCGCCCGCGAACCCTCCCACGGGCTGCCGTTTCCATACCCGCTGCCCGTGGCGCCAGGAGGAGCTCTGCGACACCGAGCGCCCCGAACTGCGCCTGCTGCACGGAGACCAAGGCACTGGTACCCACCGGGTGGCCTGCCACTACGCCGAGCAGATCCTGTCCGGTGAGCTCCAGCCGAGCGAAGAGAAGGCCGAGCGCATCGTCCACGGCGCCAGCTGAACCGAGTGAGGGCTGAACCAAACGGGGTGAATCGCGAGCGGGTGTCCAGGGCGCCCGCTCGCGGTGGTTCGTGCGGTCGGGCGGCCCTCCGGTTGAACCGGCGGCTTTGATGCCCTCCACGTACACGTGCAGGTGGTGGTCGGGTTCACTGAACCCCAGCGCCCGACACCGCAACCACATTTCCTCGCCAGCCGAACGATAGGGGCGAATGGGGCAGTCTGGTCACCTTCAGCGATGGCATTGGGGATTCCTTTTGCTGGGTTTCCTGCCTTACTCGGGTTCCCTCCTTTCCCGCCGCCCGATTGTGGCCGTCTCCGCTACGCGCGTCAAGGTCGTCGCCATCGAGCGCTTCGCGCGTCAACGGCGCTCCACCTTGACCCGCTTCGCTACGACGGCGGGTTGGCGTCTATGGGAAAGAGGGGCTGGGTGGTTGAGGTCCGAGCCATTTCGGGCTTCGCCCGAAAACTGATTCTGTCGGCCTGGCGGCCGATGCCTTCCCCAGCGCCGGAGCGTTGACGGGTCGGGTGTCGCGGCCGGTCAAGGCGTGCGGCGAAAACCCCGATGATCTTGCCCCTGGCTCCACCCCCGACCGCCGAAAGTGGATCCAGGAGCAAGATCACCACCATTCGGGCGCACATATGTCCGCTTTGCCAAAGAATGCGGCCAGGGGGTCTGGCCCCTTTTTTCTGGAAGGCTACTTTCCGGGGTAGGAAAGGCGGGTCAGGGTGGCCGGGTAAGGGTTGTATCACCCCCAGGATAGGTCCTTTCTGCGCCCTTCTTGATATCCTTAGGGCATGACTTCTTCTTTCGGGCAGTGCGGGAACACGGCGGGCAATACCCCCGCCGCGACCGCCATGAGTGCTGCCCGGAAGAACATCGCCTCGGAAATGGGCGAGGTGCCCCCGACCGGTGCGGCCGGTGAGGTGCTGGATGTGATCTCGCAGGTGTGCGAGGACATGGAACAGGCCCAGCTGGCGATGCTGCTGCGCCTGGCCCAGCTGGAAGCGGCCGGCACCCTGTTGGAGGCCGGTGGGCAGAGGTCGGTGCAGAACTGGCTGATCCACTCGGTGGGGATGGTCCCCGTTGAGGCCAACGGGCGCGCCGAGCTGGCCCGCCGGCTCTTCGCCCGGGAGCTGCCCGCCACCCGCCAGGGCTTGGACTCTGGGTTGTTGTCGATCGGGGAGGCGGTGGCGGTGTGCCGGGCCGCTGAGCGGGCGGTGGGGGCGCGCAACACCGGCCGCCACCCGGATGCGGGCATCTTCCGGCAGATGATGGAGGCCGGGATCGTGGCCGCCAAGGCCAAGGAGCCGGCGATGTCGACCTCCCACATCGCCCGGCTGGGCCGGGAGCTGCTGGCCCAGTACAACCCGGCTGTGGTGGAAGAGCAGTACCAGGCTGCCTTCGATGCGCGTGGTGCGCGTTTGGTGCGGACCTTTGATGCGTCCTTCCTGTTCGATCTCTGGGGTCCGAGTGAGCACGCCGAGGAGATCCAGCGTGAGCTCAAGGCCCACGAGGTGGACTATGACCCCGAGAGGCTGCACGTGTCGGCTTCGGAGCGGATGTATGACGCGTTCATGAACCTGG